>DASYTP010000205.1:0-2902 GCA_036002145.1 Bacteroidota bacterium
CTCGAAGACGTGGAGGACATTATCGTCGACCTGAAGCAGGCCCTTCGCTGACGAATTAATTTTTCTTCATCGGAATGTTTTATCTGAATTTCTCTCCGAATTGTTGCACAGACAAATTATTTTCCTTACATTCACTTCGTCATCTCGTGTGCAATACTGCGCATACACAATCATAACATATCATTTCATCAGCAGCACGACGAAGCGTTGTTCCTCTCTAGGGGTCCGGTCAACCAATGAAGATCAGTGATATCCTCGAAGAAAAGCTGGTTGCGACACATCTTCAGGGGAATTCGAAAGATGCGATTATCAACGAGATGGTCGACCTGGTTGCGCATTCTTCCAAAGTGATCGACAAGGAGAAGGTCCGTAGCGCCATCTTCGAGCGGGAGAAAATCATGTCGACCGGCGTGGGTAATGGGTTCGCGATCCCACATGGCAAAACCGACGCGGTTTCGGATATCGTCGCCGCCTTCGGGATTACCGCCGGGCCGATTAATTATCAGGCGCTCGATGAGAAGCCCGTACGACTCGTGTTCCTGCTCGTCGGCAAAGACAACCTGGTTGGACCGCACATCAAATTGCTGAGCCGGATCTCACGGTTGATGAACAAAGAGGAATTCCGCGCCAGGCTGCTCGAACTGCAATCCCCGAACGAAGTTATTGAGGCATTCAAGCGAGAGGAAGCGACCTACTTCGAGATGTAAGATCCGTAGCGTTGAAGGAGGAGGCCCTTCCACCGCGGTCCCCCGGCAGACTGTCATAGTCAAACCACGCAGGAATCTCATTGAAGTTCAGATCAGTTAAAGGCACAAAAGATATTCTCCCCGACGAGAGCCATCGCTGGCAGCATGTTGAAGCGACGATCCGGTCGGTGATGCATGCGTTCAACTATAAGGAAATCCGCACACCGATATTCGAAGAGACGGACCTCTTCGCCCGCGGCATTGGCGAATTGACCGACATCGTGGGCAAGGAGATGTATACCTTCCAGGACCGGAGCGAGACCAGCCTCACCCTCAAACCGGAAATGACCGCATCCGTCGTGAGGGCGTACATCCAAAACAACCTGGGGGAACGCCAGCCCCTGACGAAAGTCTACTATGTATCACCCATGTTCAGGCAAGAACGGCCTCAAGCGGGGCGTCTCCGGCAGTTTCATCAATTCGGCGCGGAGGCCATCGGCGGGAGCAATTCCGCCATTGATGCCGAAATTATCGCGCTCGCCGTCGAAGTGTATGCGCATCTTGGCATCCGGAATTTCTCCGTGAAGATCAACTCTGTCGGATGTGAAAAATGCAGGCCGGGGTATCGCGAGAAGCTCAAAGAATTCCTGACGCCATTGCACGACAAGCTGTCGCCGGAAAGCAAGAACCGGCTCGTGCAGAATCCCCTGCGCATCCTCGACTCGAAGGACGAGGGCGATCTGTCGCTGACCGTAAATGCGCCCCTGATGAAGGATCATTTGTGCGAAGAGTGCACAACGCATTTTGCGGGGCTGCAGGCGGCGCTATCGTTCTTCCGGGTATCGTTCACCGTTGACGGCAGGATCGTCCGCGGACTGGATTACTACACGAAGACGGCGTTTGAAATCATCAGCGGCAACCTGGGATCTCAGGACGCGCTTGCGGGAGGCGGGAGATACGACCTCCTCATCGAACAGCTCGGCGGCAAACCCACCCCCGGAGTCGGTTTTGCCGCAGGCATCGAACGCATGCTGATGGTCATGGAAAAACAGCAACGCGAAATTCCCGACGAATCGAACCCAATGGCGTTCATTGCCGCCGCCGATGAACGCGGAAGGCAGTGGGCAATCGAAAAGGCCATGGAATTGCGCCGCTCCGGCATTTCCTGTGAGACAGATTTGCTGGACAGGAGCTTGAAAGCCCAGATGCGGGAAGCAGACCGCCAGCGGGCCCGGGTTGTCATCATCGCCGGTGAACAGGAAGTGCGGGAGGACAAGGTGACGCTCAAACATATGGCGTCGGGCAGACAGACGGTTGCGAACATCGCCGACCTTGCGCCGGAAATCCAAAAGCTTACGGCGGAGAGATGAAGCAAGGTAAGCGGGTGAAGCTGAAGTTTCCGATCGAATATCTTCTGCTGATGACGCCTAAACACAAGGAACGCGAAAAAAAAACGATCGTATTCGTAGCCCTGAGAACTGTCAACGAGTTTACCAATTTCTTATACGAGATCGTTGTCGAGCCCGTGCTCAACGATCGTATGTTACGATTGCGCATCCAGGGCCTGCGTGCTCCGCAGGTATCGATACCCGGAACCGGTCCGGCAAAGTTCTCGACTGAATTCGCCAACCTGAGAGGCAACTACTCGGTGGTGATCTCAAAACCGAATGGTCAGGAGAATTCTTTCGAAGTGAATATTACAAATGAAAAGGTCGTCGTTGAAAAAAAGCCGAGAGAGAGATTTGTCGATCTGGTGACGAATGAAGAGGAGTGGTGAGAAAGTATGTCAGTAGGTAGTAGGTAGTAAGTTACGAGTCAGTAAAGTTCAGAGCTTCAACAATCCGAAATCCACAATTCGCAATCCGCAATCACCCATGCATCCAATCCTGTTTAAGATAGGTCCGATTCCGATCTACAGCTTCGGGCTCATGATGGGCCTGGGGTTCCTGGCGGGGAGCTATCTGCTCACCAATGAGTTGCGGCGTAAAGGATTGGACCCCAACATGGGGAGCAATATCACTCTCCTCTCACTAGTTTTCGGAATCGTGGGATCGAAAAGCCTGTACCTCTTCGAGAACTGGGGAGATTTCATCCGCGAACCTATGAGTGCTTTTTCTCCGGGCGGACTGACGTGGTATGGTGGATTGCTCCTGGCTACTCTGACAATCTTCTTCTATACTCGGAAGAAGAAGGTCCCGTTCTTGAAGATTTGCGAT
>DASYTP010000206.1:0-3102 GCA_036002145.1 Bacteroidota bacterium
GAAGTGATCGCCGTGGCGAACAAAGCCGAACCGAAGTTGACAAAATTAATGAAAGAAGTGGTGAGGCGCATGTGATGGGTAAGACATCTCGGATTTCGGATTGTTGATTTCGGATTGGGTATTGCAGGGCATAAAATCCGAAATCGACAATCCCCAATCCGCAATCACCATGGCTTTATTTACAGGGTTAAATCTTGTTCAAAGAACTCACTGATAAAATAAATTACTCGCAGCTCGAGCTCGAGGTCTTGAAGTTCTGGAAAGAACAGAAGATCTTTGAGAAAAGCGTTACGAGCCGTGAAGGGAGCCCCGGCTTCACCTTCTACGAAGGCCCGCCCACCGCGAACGGCCGTCCGGGAATCCATCACGTCATGAGCCGCACCCTCAAGGACCTGGTCTGCCGTTACAAGACAATGCGCGGTTTCCAGGTGCACCGGAAAGCCGGATGGGATACTCATGGACTTCCGGTGGAAATCGAAGTCGAGAAAATGCTCGGCTTCAAACATAAAGATGACATTGTCAAGTACGGCGTTGCCCGTTTCAACGAGGAATGTAAGAAGTCCGTCTGGAAATATAAGGTCGAATGGGAGAGCATGACCGAGCGCATGGGGTACTGGGTCGATATGAACGATCCGTATGTCACGTTCGAGAACAACTACATCGAATCGATCTGGTGGGCGCTGAAGCAGTACTACGACAAAGGAATGATTTACAAAGGCTTCAAGATTCAACCGTACTGCCCGCGGTGCGAGACGCCGTTATCGTCCCATGAGGTCTCTCTCGGTTATGAAGACGTGAAGGATCCGAGTGTTTATGTGAAGATGAAAGTAAGAGGGGAGGAGAATACGTATTTCCTTGTGTGGACGACAACCCCGTGGACGCTCATCTCCAATGTTGCCTTAGCCGTACATCCTGATGTTGACTATGTGAAGGTCAGCTACAAAGGCGAACGACTGATTCTTGCCGAAGCCCGGCTCGCTGTTCTCGACGGCGAGCACACTGTGCTCGAAAAATTCAAAGGAAAAGTGCTGGCGGGTAAGGAGTATGAACGGCTCTTCAATTATCATCCGGTAAATGAGAAAGCATGGTATGTTGTCGAAGCGGGCTTCGTGACAACCGGGGATGGCTCGGGCATCGTCCACATGGCTCCTGCGTACGGCGAGGACGACTACCAGACTGCCAGGAAATACGGACTCCCTACGATCCACCCGGTGAACAAAAGCGGTGAATTCGGTGACGAAGTTACGGAGTTTGCCGGGAAGTTTGTCAAGGATGCCGATCCTCTCATCATCCAGAATCTGAAGTCACGGAACCTTCTGTATAAGAAAGAAACAATCACCCACAGCTATCCTCATTGCTGGCGATGCAAAACGCCGTTGCTCTACTATGCGCGGGAATCGTGGTACATCGCAACGACGAAGTACGCGAAACGCATGGTTGAATTGAATAAAACCATCAACTGGCATCCCCCCGAAGTCGGGGAGGGAAGATTCGGAAACTGGCTCGAGGAGAACAAAGACTGGTCCCTCTCGCGCGACCGGTTCTGGGGAACGCCGCTCCCGATCTGGGTGTGTGAGAAGTGCGGGAAGATGGAGTGTGTGGGAAGCGTGAAAGAGCTGGAAGAGGTTACGGGTTTGAGGTTTGAGGTTACAGATGTCTTACGCAAAACTCAACACCCGAACCCCAAACCCGAAACCCGTGCGCCGGAGGCGCATCCGCCTTCGGCGGAAAACCTGAAACCGCTTGACTTGCACAAACCGTTCGTCGATGAAATCACCTGGGCTTGCTCCTGCGGCGGCACGATGCGGCGGACGCCCGAGCTGATCGATGTCTGGTTCGATTCCGGCGCGATGCAGTTTGCCCAGTGGCACTATCCCTTCGAGAACGTTGAGATTTTCAAGGATCAGCATCCTGCAGATTTCATCTGCGAAGGCATCGACCAGACCCGCGGATGGTTCTATTCATTACATTCGATCAGCACGTTCTTATTCGACAAGCCGGCGTATAAAAACCTGATCGTCAACGAGCTCATCCTCGACAAGGAAGGGCAGAAGATGTCCAAGACGAGAGGGAATAGCGTCGATCCATTCCGCGTGCTCGAAAAATACGGAGCAGATACGCTGCGATGGTATCTCGTCGCGACGAGTCCCCCCTGGCGCCCGACCCTGTTCGACGAGGACGGCCTGGTTGAAGTTCAACGGAAGTTCCTGGGCACACTACTTAATACTTATGCTTTCTTTACTCTCTATGCAAATATCGACGGGTTCCACCATGCGGTGAAACCGACCCCTGTAAAGGAACGGCCGGAAATAGATCAGTGGATTATCTCTTCGCTGAATTCAATGGTCAGGGTCTATGGTGATGCCATGGAGGGGTACGACGTCACGAGGGCTGCACGGGCAGTGAGCGACTTCACTATCGATCAGCTCTCAAACTGGTATGTCAGAAGAAATCGCAGGCGGTTCTGGTCGAAAGCGCCCCATGGGGTCGGCGGGAGAGCCGTCGGGAAGAACGAGAAAGGAGAGGACAAGCTTGCAGCGTACGAAACGCTGTATGAATGTCTGGTCACGATTGTGAAACTCGCTGCGCCATTCGCACCGTTCGTTTCCGACGAAATATACCGCAGGCTGAATATTGTCACGCGACTTGAGAACGCGGAATCGGTCCATCTCGCAATGATCCCGCCAATCGACGGGTCGCTGATCGATGCCGACCTGGAGTCGAGAATGGAGAAGGCCCAGAGGATCGTCTCCCTCGTTCGCGCGATCCGGAACAAATCGAACATCAAAGTTCGTCAGCCGCTGAAGCGCATCATTCTTCCCGTCGCCAACGAGCGCGACCGGCAGGCGATAGCGAAGATGGAAGAGGTGATACTCGAAGAAATTAACGTGAAGAAGATCGAGTATGTGAGCGACGATTCGGAGATCGTTCATAAATCATCGAAACCGAATTTTAAAACGCTCGGACCAAAGCACGGTAAATCGGTGCAGGCGATCGCCGGCGCCATTAAGCGATTCGGTCCGAACGAGATCAAGGAGATAGAAAGAGAGGGACAACTACCGATAAAAGTTGCCGGAAATACCGTGATGGTTCAGAAGGAAG
>DASYTP010000207.1:0-5120 GCA_036002145.1 Bacteroidota bacterium
TCCTCCTGCGACTGCCGGACCACCCTTGATGCCAAGCGTGTACATGGCAAAACCCCCGAGCTCCACGCTGTCGGGACCCGTTACCCAGACGAGCACTGAGTCTGTCGGCGTCAGATCGCCATGACAGACGCAGCCGTCGCCGTTTTTTTTCGTCGAACCTGATTGCCCCGTGCTGTGGAGGGCATCAAAACCAATAAGGATAAAATAGACAATTGAAAGTACTACGACGACTATAAAGCGACTCTTCATACGGGAAAGCGGTATATCCGGGTCACGGCGATCAAAACAGAGCTACGCTGCTACCACGCTGTCCCGGAACGCAGAACGGCGACAATGATGTAGCCGGTGATGAGGGCAAGAATGATGATGATGCGAAGACGAGTATCTTTTGACATGGAGATAACTTACGTGGAATCGAAAAGAAATGCAACTAGTCGGCGATGTCTTAATTAACTTGAATGTGTTCCAATCCGAAGGGGGTCGAGATAAATTCGAAATCCGAATATCTAAATCCTAAACAATGTCGAAATCCAAATGTTCAAAACCTCATTCCTCATGGCGATAGGTTGGAATTTTGAGGTGACTCGAATCGATGGCGATTGAAGATACTTTCGATACATTACCGTAGTTGTATAAAGATAATAAACTGCTTATCTTTAGCATCATTTCAGATCTTCCACCACAGAAGGACGTTCTCATGAATCGACTGTTACGAGTTATCACCGGGAGTACTGTTTTCCTTTTCGTCATCGGCGCCACCTTGCTGGCGCAACCCGCCAAGACCGAGATTCCTGCGGCGAAGGATACTTCCAAGAAAGCCGAAGCCAAATGGGACATCACCGCGAAGCACGGACCGTCGACGGACATCGCTTTCGATACCGACGAGGGCACCTGGATCGCCTGCGATGTCAACCGGGCCGGCACTCAAATCGTATTCGACTTGCTCGGCGACATCTACGTCATGCCGATGAGCGGCGGGGATGCGAAGCTGATCGCCGGAGGAACTGCGTATGAAGTGCAACCCCGATTCAGTCCGGACGGAAAGAAGATTTCATTCACGAGCGACCGCGACGGTTGTGACAACATCTGGATAATGGACGTCGACGGGACGAATCCGAAGCAGATCACGAAGGAAAAGGAACGTCAGACCAATAATGCAGTCTGGTCGGCCGATGGAAAGTATATCGTCGCCCGTAAGCATTATCGTAACACGCGTTCTCTCGGCTCGGGTGAGATGTGGATGTATTATATCGGCGGCGGAGACGGACTGCAACTGACGAAACGCCGGAATTGGGAGCAAGACGCCGGCGAGCCCTGCCTTTCGCCGGACGGACGATATCTTTACTATAGCGAAGATGTGAGCTCCGGAGGGGGATTTCAATACAATAAAGACCCCTACGGAGTTATTTACGTGATTCAGCGGCTCGACATGCAAACCGGAAAGACCGAACAGTTCATCAACGGCGCCGGCGGGTCCGCCCGCCCCCAGGTCTCACCCGACGGAAAGACAATCGCCTTCGTCCGCCGTGTCCGCCTGAAGACAGTCCTCCATCTGTTTGACGTCGAGAGCGGAAGAGAAACTCCCCTGTTCGAAGACCTTAACCGTGACGCCCAGGAAACCTGGGCGATGTTCGGGGTTCATCCGGGATTCTCCTGGACTCCGGACGGGAACAGCATTGTTGTCTCCGCAAAGGGACATCTCTGGAAGATCGACGTCAGGACGAAAAAGGCAGTACAGATTCCCTTCACGGCCCACGTGAAGCAGACGATCACCGACGCCGTGCGCTTTCCGCAACAAGTCGCTCCCGAAAAATTCGAGGTAAAAACTCTGCGCTGGGTGAACGTTTCACCCGACCGGAAGTCCGTAGTTTATACGGCGCTGGGGAAGCTCTGGAAAAAGACGTTACCCGGAGGTACGCCTGAACGGATCACCTCCGATGAACTGAATGCAGAGCTGTACCCGTCATTCTCCCACGACGGAAAGTGGATCGCGTATGCGACGTGGAGCGACCAGGACTATGGGGGGATATGGAAAGTGCAGCCGGACGGCGGGGGCAGGAAGAAGATTACTTCTCAACCCGGCCACTACATCGATCCGGCGTTTTCACCGGATGGAAAAATGATCGTCTACAACCGGATCGGCGGTGACGGGCTGCGGGGCAGTCTCTATGGCAAGGAGCGAGGCGTTTACCGGATCCCGGCAGACGGCGGCAAGCCGACGCTCGTCACTGAAGAGGGTTCGAACCCGATGTTCAACAAATCGAATGATCGTATTTTTCTCATCAGCAACGAGGGAGAAAAAACCGCCCTCATCAGCGTCGGACTGAACGGCGAGCAGCGGCGCGTACACCTCCTCTCCGACAACGCACAGCAAATAGTCCCGTCGCCGGATGAAAATTGGGTGGCGATCGTAGAACGATATAACGCGTACATTGCCGTATTCCCGGCAACAGGCCAGGCCGTAACTATCGGCCCAACGACGTCGGATTATCCTATCAAACGGGTGACGCGCGACGCCGGAACGTACTTGAACTGGTCGACCGACAGTAAGAAGTTATACTGGTCGCTCGGTCCGGAGTTATTCTCCCGCGACCTGACGAATACGTTCAAGTTCGTGGAGGGTGCTCCCGACAGCATTCCCGACAAGCCCGACACGGCAGGAACAAACATCAGTTTCTCATTTCCATCGGATAGCCCGGCGGGCTCGCTCGCGCTCACCGGAGCGACGGTCATAACGATGAACGGCGAGGAAGTCATCCCGAATGCAACTATTCTGGTCGAGCGAAACCGCATCAAAGCGATTGGCGCGGAGGGGAGCGTCACTGTTCCCGCGGACGCCAGGAAGATCGACGTGAAAGGCAAATTCATCATGCCCGGAATCATCGACGTCCATGCGCACGGAAACTTCGAAAGCTGGGGCCCTCGCACCAACTGGCGTTACTACACAAACCTGGCCTTCGGTGTGACGACGATGCACGACCCATCGGCCACAACCGAGGGAGTGTTTTCAAACTCCGAGCTCCTGAAAGCCGGGATGATGGTCGGACCCCGGCTGTACTCCACGGGGACGATCCTGTATGGCGCGGAGGGATCGTTCAAAGCGGTGGTCGGAAGCTTTGACGATGCGATGTCTCATCTCCGGAGATTGAAAGCCGTCGGTGCGTTCTCGGTGAAGAGTTATAATCAGCCGCGCCGGGACCAGCGTCAACAGATCATTGAAGCCGCCCGCACGCTGAAGATGATGGTCGTGCCGGAAGGCGGCTCAACATTTTTCTGGAATATGGAGATGATTCTTGACGGCCACACGGGGATCGAGCACTCCATTCCTGTTTCACCGCTCTACAAAGACGCGATAACACTCCTTGCAAAGAGCAAGACCGGCAACACCCCGACGCTGATCGTAAGTTACGGCGGATTATTCGGGGAGAACTACTGGTACCAGAACACGAAAGTCTGGGAGGATCAGCGATTATTGACCTTCACGCCCCGGGAAGTGATCGACGCGCGTTCACGACGCCGCCCGATGGCGGAAGAAGATGATTACAACCATATCGAGAATGCAAAGGCGGTAAAAAAGGCACTCGATGCTGGGGCGAAAATTCAGCTCGGAGCACACGGCCAGATTCAGGGACTGGGGGCACACTGGGAATTGTGGATGTTCGTTCAGGGTGGAATGACACCGACGGAAGCAATCCGTTGCGCAACATTGTACGGCGCGCAGTACCTGGGGCTGGACAACGATCTGGGCTCCCTCCAACCGGGAAAGCTCGCCGACCTGGTTGTCATGGACAAGAATCCTGCCGAGAATATTCGCAACAGTACGGCGATCAGCTTCGTCATGAAGAACGGCAGGTTGTATAATGCCGCGACGATGGACGAAATCGGGAATCACCCGCGAAAGCGGGAGTTGTTTTATTGGGAGCGCTGACCGGACGTTCCTTCATGGGGGCCTTTGATGAACGATAATTCTTTCGCAGGAAAATCATGACACGCCAATCAAGAATGCTCTGCGTAGATGACAACAAAGAGTTGCTCAACTCTCTCGCACAGCAATTCATCAACGAGGACTTCGACGTCGATACCGCGGACGATGGAGATGTTGCTCTTCAGAAACTGAAGGTGAACCAATACGATATTGTTCTCCTCGACCTGAGAATGCCCAGAATGGATGGCAGAAAAGTATTGATAGAAATGAAGAGTATCGACAAGAATCCTCGTGTTATCATTCTCACGGGTATCAACGACCTTCCCACTGCACAGGAATGCATCAAGCTTGGGGCAAAGGACTACGTGACGAAGCCCTATGAGCCGGAAGAACTTCTCCAGATCGTCATGAAAGTCCTGGAGTAACGCCGGGAGTTATTTCCTTGCCGGGACGGCTGGTTGAGGGGGAGTGGTGAGCTTGTTGATATCGCCGAGGGCCTCTCTCTGACGATTATACTGGGCGGTTCCGTCGGCCGGCTTGTACGGATTGATTTTGTTCGTGCTGTCGCGGTAAAGGCTGTCCAGGTGGGCCTGCTTTGCCTCCCGTTCTTTCCTTGATTTGCAACTCATCGAAGCTGCAGAGATGAAGAAAACAAGCAATGCCGTCGCGAAGAACGTTATGACGCGGGATGTCGGTGAGGGAGTGTGCACTGTTCAGACCTGCTGATGAGTCTGGACCTCGGATTGAGGCTTTTCCTTCTTCCGGTACATGATACCAATGGGGATGATGACGCAATATCCGAGCACCAGGAGGAGTGGTGCAAGTGTCAGTTGGGAGAACCCTTCAACAGTATTACCGGAGAGGGCGATGTAACCGACAATGATAAAGACTAACCCTATTCCCATGATGATGAAGTTTTCCCTTTCAAAAGGAAACACATCATCCATTTTCGCCCGCTTTTGTTTACCCTTGAGGACTTTTGCCATAACTACCTTTCTCAGATCAATTCCAGGGCATAATGTAATGAAAAAAGCCGCAAAGTCAAAGTGATTCCCCTCCACGGTAGTGACTCATTTTGAATTGCTCAGATTCGCCAATTTCGCAATCGGTAAATTTTGCGTCGAAAAATCTTCTTCAATCAACCTTGCCAAGTCCTCAACCTCCCAAAGCTTTGTTGTGAGTCCTGCTGCCTGTG
>DASYTP010000208.1:0-7382 GCA_036002145.1 Bacteroidota bacterium
GCTCAATGTAAACTCGGCGAATATCACGTCTGTACCAACACGGTTATTCGCGGAGTGCACGCCGACGGAGCCTTCGCCGAATATATTGTATTACCGGCCGAGAATGTGCTGATGTTTAAGGATGGGGAAATCCCTGACGAAATCGTGGCATTCATGGACGCCATCGGCAATGCGACTCACACTGTACAGTCCCTCTCGAGCATAAGGGGGAAAAGCGTTGCCGTTCTGGGCGTCGGGGTGATCGGACTAATGTCGGTTGCCATAGCCAAGGGCGCCGGGGCGAAGCGAATCCTCGTCACCGACGCCTCCCACGGCGAAAACACGCATGAGAAACTGGAAAGGAAACGATTCAAGATGGCGCGACTGCTCGGCGCCGATGAGTGTTTCGATGTTTCCGTGCCCGATGAGAAGGAGGGCTTTTATAAGGCAGCAAAGTCGGAGAATCACGGTGCAGGAGTCGACGCCGTACTGGAGATGTCGGGAAGTTACGATGCGTACGTTGATGCGTTCAAGGTGCTTCGCATGGGAGGAGAGATTGCCTTACTCGGATTGACGAGTGGGACGATGCCGGTGGATTTTGCCAAGAACGTCATCTTCCCCGGCGTGACGATCCACGGTGTGATTGGCCGGAGGATCTGGTCGACGTGGGAATTGATGATCGACCTGTTGAGGAAAGGGCTGGCGAAACGATTCTTGAAATCGGGATTCGTGACCCACGAATTTCCGCTGAAGCAATTCGATCACGGGTTCGAGGCGATCGCCAATGGTGATGCATTGAAAGTTCTCCTGCGCCCATAGTTTCAGACAACATTATCGGAAGGACAACTCTTGAACACTCTCAGCCTGATCTCACAGGAGCTCCAACGGCTCGAGGCGACAAAAACTTTTAAGTACGAAACGGCTTTGCAGGGCCCTCAGGCAGGCACCGTGAAAGTCAACGGCAGGGACGTCGTCATGCTTGCTTCGAACAATTACCTTGGCCTCTCTAACCATCCCGCGATCAAAAAGGCTGCGATTGAAGGGATCAGGAAGTACGGCTATGGCGTGGCTTCTGTCCGATTTTTGTGCGGGACGCAGGAGATTCATTACCAGCTTGAGAAAACAATTTCGAAGTTTATCGGTTGCGAAGATACCATCTTATTTTCGTCATGCTTTTCCGCGAATGAAGGTTTCTTCGCATCGCTCATCAATGAAAAATTAGGCCTGGAAAACTACAAAGACGTGCTGTACTCCGACAGGCTGAACCATGCAAGCATTATTGACGGCCAACGGCTGTGCCGGTCGGAGTTCGTGGACAAGAAAATCTATGGTCATGCAGATACAGGCGATCTCGAGCGACAACTCGAAGAAGATCAGGACAAAAGTTACCGGTTCCGCATTATCGCGACCGACGGTGTGTTCAGCATGGAAGGGGACATGGCTCCACTCGCGAAAATCGTTGAGCTTGCGGGGAAGTACGGCGTCCTGGTGTTCGTTGATGATTCTCATGCGATCGGCGTCTGCGGCAGAACTGGCCGAGGAACGCCTGAAGCCACCGGCACGCTCGGGAAGATCAACGTGCTTTCAGGAACACTCGGGAAAGCGATCGGAGGCGCCGCGGGAGGGTACGTCGGTGGGACACACGAGATGATTTCGTACCTCCGGCAAAAATCACGACCGTATACCTTCTCAAATTCGTTGCCGCCTTCTATTGTTTTTGGAGCGACGGCTGCCTTCCATTTGTTGACGAAGGACAGGTCCATTGTCCGCCGGTTGCACGAGAATACCGCGTACTTCAGAAAGGAAATCAAAGCCTTAGGCTTCACGATACTGGAAAGTGAGCATCCGATTGTCCCCATCATGCTGGGAGAAGCTGCCGTAGCGCAGGAGATGAGCGCCGCGTTGCTCAAGGCCGGCGTGTTTATCAAAGGGTTGTGGTTTCCCGTCGTTCCACGCGGCGAAGCGAGGCTGCGTGCCCAGATTTCCGCCTCGCTGAAAAAGAAAGAGATCGATAGGGCATTGGAGGCGTTCCAAAAAGTCGGCAGGAAAATGCGGGTTATTTGAGATCTGCCGGAGTTTTCATACATTGAAATTAGTACAGGACAGTTTCAACTTTTAAGGAATTCATGAAGAAAACTTTAACAGAAGCCAATATTCTCGAAGCGTTGAGCGTTGTAAAAGATCCCGACCTGCACCGGGATATTGTGTCATTGAATTTCATCAGGGATTTGACCATCAGCGGAAACGACGTGAGTTTCAAGATTGAATTGACCACGCCGTCGTGCCCGGTGAAAGATGAATTGAAAGCCGAAGCGGAGCGTGCGATTCTGAATCAGATAGCGAACGTCGGAAACGTCGTTATCGAAATGACATCGAACGTGAGGGGCGCCCCGCAAAGAGTCAATCTCCTCCCGGGAGTGAAAAATACCATAGCCGTGGCGAGCGGAAAGGGGGGTGTCGGCAAATCGACCGTTGCAGTCAACCTTGCTGTCTCTCTTGCGCTTGACGGTGCGAAGGTGGGGCTTCTCGACGCCGATATCTACGGGCCCAGCATACCGCTGATGATGGGACTCGATCGCCGTCCACAGATGGCGAATAAAAAAATACTTCCGCTTGAGGCACATCATGTCAAAGTCATGTCGATCGGTTTCCTGGTCGATCCGATGCAGGCGGTCATCTGGCGCGGTCCGATGGTCAGCGGTGCGGTGAAACAATTCATGTCGGATGTCGAATGGGGCGAACTCGATTACCTCGTGTTCGATCTTCCGCCGGGAACAGGCGATATCCACCTGACGCTGGTTCAGACGATTCCGCTTTCAGGTGCAATCGTGGTTACCACTCCCCAGGATATTTCCCTTGCCGATGCCCGCAAGGCATATAAGATGTTCGAGAAGGTAAACGTCCCCATTCTCGGTATCATCGAAAACATGAGCTACCACATTTGCAGCAGTTGCGGACACCGCGAGAATATCTTCGATACAGGCGGCGGTGAAAAAGCTTCGGGTGAGCTAGGAGTTCCTTTCCTCGGCGCCATCCCGATCTATACGCCGATACGCATTGGCGGCGACATCGGCAAACCGATTGTCGTTATGGAGCCCCAGGCGGAGCAATCCCTCCACATCAGACAGATTGCGAGAAACATGGCGGCGCAATTGAGTATCCGGCAGTTCGCCCAGGCGACTCAAACGGATATTGAAATCAATCTCAACGTCTGATCGTGGCGCAGGGAACACATGCAGGGACGGTTCGCGAACGTGTAGAACAGGCGCTCGCGCTCTGCCGTCCGTATCTTCAGGCCGATCAGGGGGACGTCGAGCTCGTCTCGATTAGTGAAGATGGGATCGTGGAGTTGAGGCTGCAGGGGACATGTGTGGCCTGTCCGATGTCGCGCATGACGTTACGTGCGGGCGTCGAGCGGGCCATTCTCCGGGCTGCACCCGAGGTGAAGCGGGTGGAGGCGGTGAGGTAACGCGGCTGAGCTGTTCACAGGAGAAGTTCGATTTGTACATGATCAATCGAATACACGATCAACATATGTCGACACTGGTCACACGAGTGCTTCTGCAAGACCTACACCCTCTCAATCTGCGCGACTCTCCCGCCCTTGATTTGAATAATCCTGCTCTCCGACCTTCGCACCAGCTCATAATTGTGTGTCGCAAGTATAACTGCTGTCCCCGTCGCGTTGATCTGCTTCAGGAGCTGGAGGATCTCCATCGACGTCGCGGGGTCGAGGTTTCCGGTGGGCTCATCGGCAAGCAGGACGAGCGGCTTGTTAACAAGAGCACGCGCAATACCGACACGCTGCTGCTCGCCCCCCGATAGCTCGAGCGGCATATTGTTCCGTTTGTGGCTCAATCCCACGTCCGCGAGAACGCGCAAGACGCGCTTTCCGATTTCCGACCGTTTGATCCCGGTAACTTGAAGGGCGAAGGCGATGTTCGAATACACGTTTCTGTCCTCGAGGAGCTTGAAATCCTGAAACACGATACCGAGTGTTCGCCGTAGCTTCGGGATGTCCTTCTTCCTGATACTCGACGAATTGTAGTCACCCACCGTGACGGTTCCGATCTCGGGAAACATGTCAAAATAAATGAGGCGCAAAAGGGTGGTTTTTCCCACACCCGTCTCCCCGACAAGAGATATGAATTCTCCTTCCTTGACATGCATGCTTACGTTGATCAGTATCGGTTGATCGTCAAACGAAACGGAAACCCTGTCGAAGTCGATCATCTCAGTTTTCGTCGGTTGTGGACGATCGTAACAGCGAGCTTGATTGCTTCAATCATGCTGGATGGATTCGCAATCCCTTTGCCGGCGATACCAAACGCTGTACCATGCGCGGGTGATGTACGAATAATCTGAAGCCCTGCAGAGTAATTGACGCCTCTCTCAAACGAGCTCATTTTTATTGGAATGAGTCCCTGGTCGTGGTACATTGCCAGCACAGCATCATAATTCTCGTGGGAGTGCGTCCCGAAAAAACCGTCCGCGGGGAATGGTCCGTCAACCTGAATGTGCCTTTTCCTTGCCGACTTGATTGCCGGGGCGATCTGGGTCAGCTCTTCGTTCCCGAGCAATCCATCCTCACCAGCGTGCGGGTTGAGCCCGAGGACGCCGATCTTCGGTGCCCGGATATTGAAATCTCCAACCAATGCGCCGTGGATGGTGCGCAGCCGCTGGGCGATGAGCTTGCTGGTGATCGTTCGCGAAATTCGATTCACTGGGAGATGGACGGTAACCAGTCCGACTCGGAAATTTCTTGCTACCAGCATCATCGTCGGCACCGATCGGCCCGAGAGTGCGGCGACCATTTCGGTCTGTCCCGCGAACTTGAACCCCCCTTCGTTCAGAGAGATCTTTGAAACGGGCGCTGTCACCATTCCGTGGACATTTCCCGCGACACATAATTCGACAGCTGTCGTGACGGCCATGCCAGCCCAACTACCTGCGGCTGTCGTTTGCTTTCCCGGAGTAATGCTCGGGTTTGCAGAGGGGAGTATATTTACAACGGGCAGATCTCCGGAATCGGATTGCAGATTGTCCCTTTCGGCCTCGCGCAAATTCAACCGGATTCGGAAGCGTCGGGCATAATGCTCGAAGACGTCGAGAGATCCGACGAGCACGGGGGTGCAAATGTTCCGGACGGTCCGCGAGACGACACTTTTCAGGGCGACCTCGGGTCCGATGCCGTTGAGGTCACCCATCGTTATCGCAATTTTTGGCAACTCCATAGGTTTGTAATTCGGGGAGCGAGCTAGAGAGATTCCGTTGCGACGAGCTTGTACTCGCCGTTGCGATGTTCATCTACGAAGATGAGCTTCTTCCGGAGGGCAGCATACAGCCAGACTTCCTCAGGATCGGAGGATGGGAGAAGCCTGCGCTCGATCTCGGAGGGGGGGCCATACAGGACGTAGGCTTTCCCGCGCTCGGTTTTGGTACCGTTTTCCTCACCGATCCTTCCGAACGCTCTGGAAGCATAATCGACCCGTTTGTAGTATTCGGCCAACACTTCATTGAAGGAAGTTCCGGGAGTCGGGTCCCGGTGTTTCCAGTAATCCTCCAGGAATTTTCGTTGCTCCCTCTGACTCGACGAACGCAGCCGATTAAATTCATCCTCCGGCAGGATGTAGGCCATTACCTCGACTGCGGATTTGATCTGGCGGAGCGAGAGCGGCATTCCAAGCCAGCGCAACTGGAATTCCTTTTTTACAACAGCTGTGGATGATCCTGCTCGTGCGACAATTTCGAGCTGGTATGTCCCCTGCGGGACGGTGTCCATCTTTATGTCGAACGATCCTGTGAAACAGCGCGGAAGTATCGAATCAGAGAGAGTGTACCATGCGATATCGTCATCGTCTCCAATGACAAGAGCCTTCGCCGGCTCCAATGCACGAGGTGG
The DNA here is from genome assembly GCA_036002145.1 of Bacteroidota bacterium. Classification (GTDB taxonomy): domain Bacteria; phylum Bacteroidota; class Ignavibacteria; order UBA10030; family SZUA-254; genus DASYTP01. The sequence continues at coordinate 5,882 of DASYTP010000208.1, forward strand.
AAGGACTTCCCTGACGACGAGAGTTTCGGTTGCTTCTTCTGTCGTGGAACGCCGCAAGCTATACGATACATGAAGAGTATCTTCGGAGAACGGAGCGCGAATGGAAAAATAACATTGTGCGTTGGATCCGAAAGGGATATCCCCCCCAAGGAAGAACGGAACATGCTTAGTGGATTGCTGCCCGGGAGTCATTTCGAAGAAAATCGGATCTGAGATCTCAATCGAATTCTGAGAAAACTCTGTCAATGTAATCCTGCGCGAATTGTCCCTGAATTTCCGGCTTGAGTTTTTGTCATTCACTTCAAGCACCACGGTGTATGCACCCGGGTTCAGGTCGAATGACACTATCCCTGCGTGGAAGGCGGAATCCGATGATGAAATCGGTGGTTTCGGGAGACTTACCTCGTGTGTAACGAAGCGTCGTGCGGTCGAGTGCTTCGTCGAATCGAGGACCTCAATCATGATTTCTGCCCTGCCAATGAAAAGATCTCCAGTCGTTGACGGGGAGGTCCGCGTGAATACGAGGAATGAATGAGAGATCCGGTAATTTACATCCAACCTGCTTTCTCCATGCTTGAGGGAAGGCAGGTTAATCAATTCAAACATAACTGCGGAATTTCCAGGGGGAATAGGAGAGTGGCGGTCACGCTCTCGCTGAGCGGAACAGAAACTGTGCCACGGAATGACCAACAGGATATACAGCGCTAGATTGTGCGGCTTCATCGGGTGTAATAATGCCATTTCTAATGTACAAATGACAGTCTTGAAATGCAACCGGTAAACGTTAGCGGATCCTTGAAGCAAAAATTAATTCGCAAATTTTTTGCTATTATTTGAAAAATGTCTTGACAATAAATCACGAAATTCATATACTGTGCGGATCAAACATCATCACAAGATTACCACTCGTAAGGAGACACGTATGAAATGCATTACGGTATTGTTTTCGATTCTTTTGTTAATTCCTTCGCAATCGGTGTTTGGTCAGGAGAGTGGTAAAACTTCACCGAAGCAGGCCTCCGGATTATCGCCCCAGAATATCCCGAACAGAATCTCATACCAAGGACTCTTAACGACCTCGACAGGGGCGCCCGCAACTGATGGAAGTTACACGTTGCGCTTCGACCTCTACAGTGATACTGCAGGGGGGTTCTCCTATTGGAATGAAACACAGGCTGCGGTTACCGTTCATGACGGTGCGTTTAGCGTCCAACTCGGGGCAGTCACGAGTTTGCCTTCATACATTTTCTTGTATCCGCTCTACCTGCAGGTAACTGCAGAGGCCGGACCCGGAATATCTTCGCCGATCGCGTTCTCTCCAAGGACTCAGCTTGCAAGTGTCCCATATAGCCTGGCTTTGAGGTTGCCTTTTACCTCTGCGGTGGATTTCGCGGGCAGCGCATTCGATATTGGGAATTATGGTACGGGGCCAGCCCTGTCGGGGTACAATTTTTCCGGCGACAGTACAGGCAGAGGCATCCTCGCGGCGAGTTATACGGGC
>DASYTP010000209.1:0-10141 GCA_036002145.1 Bacteroidota bacterium
GCGCGCAGGATGGGGGCCCAGGGAACCATCTGGGTAAAATGCTGGATCGACCAAGCCGGGAACGTCAAGAAAGCTATTATCATCGAGAGCAATCAACCGATCTTTAACGAGCCTGTAATGAAGGCAGTAACGCAATATAAATTTCGCCCTGCGCTGTCAAAAGGCAAACCTGTAGATGCCTGGGTAACAATCCCATTCGCGTTTCGGATAAACAAATAGTAGTATGCAACCACCGTTAATCTCACTCCCCGACCCCTCCCCCATCATGCAGGTGGGAATGGGATTCATGGCTTCGAAGACGCTGCTGACTGCGGTGAAGATGGGATTATTCACCGAACTCGGCTCATCATCGTTAGGCCCGAGAGAAATCCAGAAACGATTGAACCTGCACGATCGATCGCTCTTCGATTTCCTCGATGCCCTTCACTCATTGGGCTTCCTCAACCGCGAAGGAATGGGTGAGAATGCCACGTACAGCAACACGGAAGCTACGAGTATGTTCCTCAACAAGAACAATCTCAGTTACATCGGCGGCCTGCTGGAGATGAGCAACGACAGGCTCTATGGATTCTGGGGAAACCTCGAGGAGGGCCTGCGGAGCGGCAAACCACAGAACGAAGTGAAGCACACTGAAGACCATCACTTCGAACGACTCTACGCCAACCCCGAACATATGCAATTGTTCCTCGAAGCGATGGCCGGAGCCCAGATGGGAAACTTCCTGGCGTTTGCAAGATCGTTCGATTTCTCGAAGTACAAAACGCTCTGTGACGTCGGTGGCGCAAGCGGACAACTCTCGATCATCGTCGCGATGCATCAACCGCACATGACATGCACCTCTTTCGATCTCCCGGTCATTGAGCCGGCGGCGAGGTCGATCATCGGCCGATTCCCGCTCAACGGACGTGTAACAACCGGTGCGGGCGATTTCTTCAAGGATGATTTCCCGAAAGCGGACATCATCTTCATGGGGAACATCCTTCACGACTGGGGACTGAGCGACAAGAAATCGCTCATCAGGAAGGCATTCGACGCATTGCCTCCCGGCGGCGCATTCGTCGTGATCGAGTGCATCATCGACGACGACCGAAGGACGAACACGTATGGTTTGCTCGTCTCGCTGACCATGCTTATCGAAACGCACGAAGGATTCGATTTTACGTTCGGCGAGTTCACTTCATGGACACAAGAAATCGGATTCCGGGAAACCCGGCTCATGCCGCTGACGGGTCCGTCCAGTGCGGCAATCGCGTACAAATAATGAAATAAGACGATGAATCAGGGGAATCCTCCGGTAAACCCTGTTATTATGGAAACTATTTCCCTCATAATTGCAGTTACTAAGACGGGTCGACCCACCGGGAAGGTCCTCGGGCAGGTAGCCCGCCACAACAATAACCTAATTACTTTATAGGAGAACCACGTCATGCCAGAAGTAACCAAATACCAACAAGGCTCATTCTGCTGGGTCGAGCTCATGACTACCGACCAGGCAGGTGCGAAGAATTTCTACACCAAACTCTTCGGCTGGACATTTGAAGATTCACCAATGGGAGACGGCACATTCTATACAATGCTCAAGCTTAACGGTAAGACGGTCGGGGCATTGTACCAGCGCAACAAAGAGCAGCAGAACATTCCTGCGCATTGGAACTCGTACGTGGCCGTCAACAATGCTGACGACGTCGCGAAGAAAGCACAATCCATCGGCGGAAAGACGATTCTGCCTCCGTTCGACGTCTTCGACGTGGGCCGGATGACCGTCATCGAAGATCCTACGGGCGCCAAACTCTCGCTCTGGCAGGCGAAGAAACACACGGGAGCAAGCGTCGTCAACGAACCGGGCGCGATGTGCTGGCATGAACTTGGGACCAGCAACGAACAGGCAGCCGGCAAGTTCTATACGCAGCTGTTCGGCTGGGGAACAAAGTCGATGCCGCTCACGCCTCCGTACACGGTATTTTCCAACAGTGGTTCCGATATCGGTGGTATGTACCGTCTCACCGACCAGATGAAGGGGATGCCGTCGCACTGGCTGCCGTATTTCAACGTTGCAGACTGTGATGCGGCCGCCCAGAAGGCGAAATCTCTGGGAGGAAGCATCCACATCCCCCCCACAGACATTCCGAACACCGGCCGGTTCGCATACGTGCAAGACCCATTCGGCGCCGTGTTCGCCATCATCAAGCTGAATCCACGATAATTACGCTATGGCAGGATGGGAGTCATCTCCTGTCCTGCCTGTGTATTACTCATGACCCGTTTCCGATTAATTACATTCACTATCGTTGTAGCGTTTATTATCACATCATTCCTCTGGCAAATGATATCAGGAATTTGCCCGGTCCCATGATCTATGAATCAACCACTCACGAACGTCGAAGTCAGGGTACTAGGATCGCTCGTCGAAAAACAAATAACGACTCCTGAATACTACCCGCTCACGCTTAACTCGCTCACCACCGCGTGCAACCAGAAGAACAATCGCGATCCGGTGACATCGCTCAACGACACGACGGTGTTGCGCGTGCTGGATTTGTTGAGGGAGAAAAAACTCGTCAGCACCGTCACCGGCGCGGGAATCCGCGTTCCGAAGTACAAGCATAACCTCGATGACCTCTTAGCGCTCACACGCCAGGAAGTCTCGCTTCTTTGCCTTTTGATGCTTCGAGGTCCCCAGACGGTCGGCGAACTGCGTGGCCGGTCGGGCCCCCTCCACGAGTTCGCTTCTATCGAAGAAGTCGAATTCGTGCTGGCGAAGCTCATGAATCGCGATGAGAGGCCATTGGTGCAAAAGCTTCCACGACAGACCGGACAAAAGGAGGTGCGGTTCGTTCAGTTACTCTCCATCGCACCTCGCGTGAAGGAAGGCGATCTGGCGCCTCCTCCTGAACCTGCTCGCCTGCAGGTGGTCGCAGAGAACGAACGCATTGAGAAGCTCGAGGAACAAATACGAGCGCTCGAATCGAAGTTTGCCGATCTTCAACAACAGTTCGCCGAATTCAAAAAACAATTTGAATAATTCATCTAAAATTGTTATCCTTATTGCTTATCGATCACCAACCTGAAAGGATCACCATGAAACATCTGAAATTCGTGTTGAATGGAACAGTCGCATGTCTCGCCATCCTGTTGTTTGTGTCGACGACTGCTAATTCCCGGCAGAAAAAGGGCGCCGGAGGCAAAGCTGGAAAAGAGGCCCAGGTAAAGCACGGTCAATACCTGGTCACCATCGGCGCTTGTAACGATTGTCACTCTCCAAAGATCTTCACTCCCATGGGGCCCATGCCGGATACGACCCGTTTACTGTCCGGTCATCCGGCAAGCGATTCGCTTCCGCCGGTTCCATCCGGACTCATAGGTCCGACGCCCGACAAATGGGGGGCGGTTACGAGCAATCATTTCACGGCCTGGGTTGGACCGTGGGGCACTTCATTCACCCAGAATCTCACGCCCGACGTCGAGACAGGCATTGGTAGCTGGACGGAGGATATGTTCATCCAGGCGCTTCGAACAGGAAAACATATGGGGACTGGCAGGCCGATTCTTCCACCGATGCCATGGCTGATGTACATGCAAATGACGAACGACGATCTGAAGGCGGTGTTCGCATACTTGAAATCGTTACCTCCCATCTCGAACGCAGTTCCGGATCCCATCTCGCCGACCGGACAAAGAATCCCAACCCCTAAAGCGTTGAAATAGCACAAAGGGCGCCTGGGATGGGTAAATGGACGAGGTTGCGGGATTTGTCCAAAGATGCTCTGGCGCGAGATCTGATGACCCCTCACTGGAGAACGCTTACGATAGTGCTCGTAAGTATTTTCTGCGCGAGCTTCTGCCGGCAGGAAAGCATGTACGCGCAATCCACGTACAAGGAAATTGCCCTCACAAACGGCGGAACAATTCGCGGAACGGTGAGGCTGAAAGGAGATGTCTCCGAAGTGGAGCGGATGGAGATATCGAAGGATATCAAGAGCTGCGGCAAGGCCAAACGATCCCCTCGACTCATCGTCGGAAAAAACTTCGGCATTGGAGATGCAATCGTCTACCTCGCGGGGGTGAAGGAAGGAAAGACTTTTGATCGCAAGGGATCCTACCTCATCAATCAGCAACATTGCGAGTATGTACCGCACACGCTGATCGTTCCCGTAGGAGCGCAGCTGGAGATCGTCAACAAAGATCCGATCCTCCATAATGTGCACACGTATTTCGACGGCAAGCCCCCAAAAACCCTCTTCAACATCGCCCAGCCGATCAAGGGATTGTGTATGAAATCAAAGCCTCTTCAGAAAACGGGGCTGATCCTGGCAACCTGCGATGCAGGTCACCCGTGGATGTCTGCACACATCATGGTCACAGACCATCCTTATTACGCCGTCACGGATAAAAACGGAGGCTTCATTCTTGAAGCCGTACCTCCAGGATCCTACGAACTCAAGCTCTGGCACGAAGGAGTTGCGATCGTCAACCGGGTGCTCGACCAGGGAAAGACCAGTAAGTATGAGTTCGAGCCAGCGTATGAGGATGGACGACAGGTAGTAGTCGCTGAAAATGCGGAAACAATTGCAGATTTTGAGCTGGTCTTGCGATAGGCCGCGTTCGGGTCACGATTTTCCCAATTCGTACGACAAGCCGGATTCTGCTTCGCATTTTTCATTTGACTTAGAAGCAAAAAATTTGTACACTTAGTGCAGAACTTGAGTCTGCAATTCCCCGATCATCCCTAAGGGACGCCAGACAGGGTGCTCATTCCAGGTGCAAAGAATAATTAACTTAGTTATCGGAGGATTCATCGCGGCCCTCTCAGCAGCGTTGCTTGCTGGATGCGGAGATTCTACGCCTCCACCCGTCGTTCCTCCCGATTATCCACCCGAGATCACTCTCTTCGAGATGGACTCGACCGTTTTCCATGCGGGCACTGTTATTACCTTTGCCATCAGAGCTGGTGACGACAACGGACTTGACTCTGCAATAATCGAGTTTGGGGATGGCAATCGTCGGCTCTTCGCGCTCGAACAATATACACACTTTGCTCCGTTTTTCCAGCGTCAGTATGGTAAGCCCGGTTCCTTCATTACGTCGCTCACAGTTTATGACGGTAAGCGACAGTCTGCCCGCGAAGAAATCACCGTCACAGTCTTAGACGATAGCGTGCCATTTCCGAATCAGTACCCCCTCAGCGGAAAACAGAATCGCCCGTAGCGGTTTAATCCTTCGGCTTCTCCGCGAGCGCCGGTCGTCTCATCCATCCATAATTGACATTATCCGGTTTATTGTGTAAAATATGCCGGCTGTTACTTTTTTACACAATTCCAATTGACATCCCGCGTGCACATTGGATCCATCCTGGCTCTTTTCTTTTGGGCCGTTCAACTCCATGCTCAACAGTTCGATGTTCTCATCCGCAACGGTCTCATTTATGATGGGGGCGGGTCTGCTCCGTTTATCGGCGACATAGCTCTCCTCGGGGATTCGATCTCGGAAATTAACCCGTCGACCGGCGCCCGAGCCGGGAAGGTTATCGACGCGAGTGGATTCGCCGTGGCGCCAGGCTTCATCAACATGCTCAGCCACTGCGAAGAGACGCTGCTCGAAGATGGCAATTCCCAAAGCGATATTCGCCAGGGCGTCACCCTCGAGGTTCTGGGTGAAGGATCGATGGGCCCCACGACCGATTCGTTGAAACGGGAGTGGCGTGATGCTCAGGGAGATATCAAGTACGAAATACCGTGGAGCACTCTCGGTGGATACCTCGAACACCTCCGGAGGAAAGGGATTTCCACGAACATCGCCTCGTTCATCGGCGCGGGAACGGTTCGATCGAACGTGCTCGGGCTCGTCAACCGTTCGCCAACCGCGGACGAGCTTGAGCGCATGAAGGGGTTGGTACGGAAGGCAATGCAAGAAGGAGCGATGGGGCTGACGTGCGCGCTCATCTACACCCCGGATTTCTACGCCAAAACGGATGAGCTCATTGCTCTGGCGAAAGTTGCCGCCGAGTACGGCGGTATGTACGCCTCTCATATTCGCAGCGAGGGCAATCAGTTATTCGAAGCCGTCGACGAGCTCATCACCATCTCCCGTCAAGCTGGTATTCCCGCCGAGATTTACCATTTAAAAGCTGCAGGCAAATCCAATTGGTGGAAAATTGACAGCGTCATCTCGAAGATTGAAGATGCTCGAACTCACGGACTCCATATTACTGCCGACATGTACACCTATATTGCCGGCGCAACGGGGCTCGACGCCTCGATGCCCCCATGGGTACAGGAAGGCGGTTACAGGGCGTGGGCCGCCAGACTAAGGAGCCCCGGAATCCGGGACAGCGTGAAAAAAGAAATGACAGCGCCGACCGACAGGTGGGAGAATCTCTACCTCGCTGCAGGCTCTCCCGAAAAAGTCTTGTTCGTCGGATTCAGGAACGAGAAGCTCAAACCTCTCACGGGAAAAACACTCGCAGAAGTTTCCCAAATGCGAATGCGATCTCCCGAGGACACCATGATCGACCTCGTCATAGAAGATGGCAGTCGTGTAGCCACGGTGTATTTCCTCATGACGGAAGACAATCTTAGGAAACAGATTGCCCGGCCGTGGGTCAGTTTTTGTTCCGATGCCGAATCGGAAGCTCCCGAAGGAATATTTCTCAAATCAAATCCTCACCCCCGGGCATACGGAAACTTCGCGCGGTTGTTGGGGAAATACGTTCGCGATGAAAAAGTCATCTCACTCGAAGAAGCCGTTAGAAGACTCACGTCCCTTCCTGCGTCGAATCTCAAAATTCTGCGACGCGGTATGTTGAAACCCGGGTTCTTCGCCGACCTCGTTGTATTCGACCCTGCTTCGATTCAGGATCATGCGACGTTCGGACAGCCGCATCGGTATTCCACCGGCGTAAGGCACGTGTTCGTCAACGGCGTCCATGTGTTGAACGACGGGAATCACACGGGGGCGAAACCGGGACGCATCGTCCGTGGGCCGGGATGGAAGGAGTAAATCTGTGAAGCTCCCCTCGCTTTCCTATCTCGCAGAACACAGTGTACGGACCTTCCGGCGCTTTCCGCTCGCCCTCGCCGATGCGGTTGCCGGAACCATCGCCAGCCTTGTCCTGATCAACCGGGAAGGCCTGCAGGGGGAAACATTCCTCACGAACACGATGTTGACAACCGCATTGGGGATCGCGTTTCTGACGACGATCACCGTAGTCGGGGAGAAGCGGAAGTGGAACGGTGCAACAAAGTTCGCTTCACAACTTGCCGGGGTCATCGCCCTCATCGGTTACTATTTCACTCTGCCTGCCGACCTCGAAGCGGCACCATCGCTGCATATGATCCGATTTGCGATGTTTGCGGTAACCATCCATCTCCTCACTGCTGCGGCGCCATTTGCAGGGTTGAACGAACCGAATGGTTTCTGGCAATACAACAAGGCAGTGTTCATGAGAATTCTCAACGCGTTGCTGTACTCCGGCGTCCTCTTTGCGGGACTCGCAATTGCGCTTGAAGCTCTGGAACAATTATTCGGGGTCGATATCAGCTTCAAACGGTATGGACAACTCTGGGCCGCAATCATGGGAATTTTTAATACATGGTTTTTCCTTGCAGGGATGCCCGACGATCTCGACAAATTGAATCTCGAAACGGAATACCCGAGAGGACTGCAGATATTTACACAGTACATCCTCATCCCGCTCGTCGTAATATATTTTTTCATCCTCTATGCGTACATGGGAAAAATCATCATCGAGCAGCAATGGCCCAAAGGTTGGGTCACCGGGCTCATCTTCGGTTTCTCCATTACCGGCATCCTTGCGCTGCTCCTCATCCATCCCATCAAAGACCGCATTGAGAACGTGTGGATTCGGACCTTCTCAAAATGGTACTATGCCCTTCTCCTGCCGCTCGACATACTGCTATTGCTGGCAATCTGGAGACGGATCTCCGACTATGGAATCACCGCAAGCAGATACATTGTCGCCGTTCTCGGTTTGTGGCTGACAGCGATCTCGTTGTATTTCGTCATCAGCAGGGTGAAAAATATCAAGGTCATTCCCACCTCACTCTGCGTCATTGGCTTTTTGTCGGCATTCGGACCGTGGGGAGCGTTCAGCATTTCTCTCCGGAGCCAGCTTCATCGACTTGAACCTCTGCTGAGCAAGAACGGGATTCTCTTCGAAGGGAAAATCAGGAAAACAAATGGGCAAGTCTCATTCGATGATTCCAAGGAAATCAGCGCAATCGTCCGGTATCTCATTGAGACACACGGGACCGAAACGTTGCAGCCGTTGTTTGCTGATAATCTCGACACGCTCGGGAAACGACAAGCCGATTCCCTTCATCTCAACGCACGATATCAACTACCTCAAGTTCTCGTCGCAATGATGGGCATCGGATATGTCAATCAATGGCAGTCGGTAAAGTCACAGTCTTTCAGCTACTCTTCTCCGGAGGATCGTGTATTGAATATTGAAGGCTTTGACAAACTTCTACGGCTTCATATCTCCCAGCCACGGGACACTATCGCTGTAACATTAGATCACGATATTTCCTGTGTTGTCGTTGCAGACCAAGGGAAACTCCTGGCGCAAATTGTCGCCTCCGGGGGAGTCGAGGATACTGTGCGATTGGATTTCCGGCCGATGATGAAACAGCTCAGGAAGATAAACGGTACCGTTGCAAACCAGTCGAACATAGCGGCCGAGAGTATGACCGTGAGAAGCGAGGGAAACCACCTGAGAGCGACAATCTTCGTTTATGATATCCAGGGTAAGGGGGGACAGGACACTTTGTCTGCGTTCTCGATGCGCGCCGATTTGCTGATAGGATTGAAGTCGAAATGAACTATATCGGATGAAGAGTTTGAAGTGAATTCTTGTGTAATTCATTTGCTTACAAGACATTCCATTTTTCGCTAAAGGAATTCTGCCATGACGAGTCTTACCACAACCGGGCTGGCACTAATTTTTGTTCTTCTGTGTCCGGCGCTTTCCCTCGCTCAATCCGTCCGATTCGCCGTGATCGGAGACTACGGACGAGCCGGTCAGGCGGAAGCCGACGTCGCGACACTCGTCAAGAGCTGGAATACCGACTTCGTCATCACCGTTGGAGATAATAATTATGAGTATGGCGCGGCTTCCACAATCGACGCCAACATCGGGCAATACTACAGTTCATTCATCTATCCCTACAAAGGAACCTACGGTGAGGGACACACCTCAAATTCTTTCCTCCCTTCGCTCGGCAATCACGATTGGATCGATCCCGGCGCGTCAGCCTATATGGATTATTTTGAGCTCCCGGGCAACGAGAGATATTACGACGTGGTATGGGGGCCGGTCCAGCTGTTCGCGCTCGACAGTGATGGACACGAGCCGGACGGCGCGACAAGCTCCTCGACGCAGGCAAGATGGCTGCAAAACAAGCTCGACAGCTCGAAGGCCACGTGGAAGTTAGTCTACTTCCATCACCCACCCTATTCGTCGGGCAGTCACGGATCTTCTTCGAGCATGCAGTGGCCGTTTCAGTCGTGGGGGGCAACTGCCGTTCTGGCGGGGCACGATCATCATTACGAGCGGATTATCCGGAACAATTTCCCATACTTCGTGAATGGGCTTGGAGGAAAAAGCCGGTACAGCTTCGGCACGACCGTGAGCGGAAGCGTTGTACGCTATAATGCCGATTACGGAGCCATGCTCGTCGAAGCGAACGAGGACAGCATAACGTTTCAATTCTTCACCCGGACAAATGCTCTCATCGATCGATACGTGATGAGGAAGGTTTCAACAGGTTTGGATGAACCAATGGACGCCGGGCCACACCATCTTATACTTGAACAGAATTATCCGAATCCCTTTAACCCGAAAACGGAATTGAGATTTGAGATCGAAGAAGGAGGATTTGTAAATCTCAAGATTGTGGATATCTTAGGGAGAGAGATTACAACGCTTGTAAGTGAAATGAAGCAACCCGGAAGCTACACGGTTCCATGGAACGCATCCGGACAGCCAGGGCTGACGAGCGGCTCATATTTCGCGAGGATCACCAACGGCCGATCGACTATTATCAGGAAGATTCTCCTGGTCAAATGATTCCGCCGAGGCCGGCTGAACAATTCGAAATACTGGAATCGCGGGTACATGACG
>DASYTP010000210.1:0-2636 GCA_036002145.1 Bacteroidota bacterium
CCCCCGCGCACAATTGATGATACGCACTCCCGGCTTGCACTGCGCAAGGATCCGTTCGTCGATCAAATGCCTGGTCTCTGCGGTGAGCGGCGAATGAATCGTCAGGAAATCCGATCTTCTGAAGATTTCGGAGAGCTCGACCAGCTCTACACCGAGTTTCCCCGACGCCTCGGAGGAGAGAAGCGGATCGTACGCTATGACAATCATCTCGAACGCCAGACAACGTTTCGCCACTTCGGCACCGACTTTCCCCAAGCCTACGATTCCGAGGGTTTTCCCGTGGAGCTCAGTTCCGGTGAATTTTTTCCGTTCCCATTTTCCATCTCTGAGACTTTGATGTGCCTGGGGGATGTTTCGAGCGAGGGCCATCATCATTGAAATCGTATGCTCGGCGGTGGAGATCGTGTTCCCGCCGGGGGTATTCATGACGATGACGCCGCGCCTCGTCGCGGCATCGACATCGATGTTGTCGACTCCTGCTCCTGCCCGGCCGACAACTTTGAGCGACGTGCCGGCCTCAAGAATATCAGCCGACACCTTCGTCTGGCTTCTGACAATCAATGCGGTCGCAGTTGCCAGAGCCTTCTTGATCTCATCCGGAGTAATGCCCGGTCTGAATTCGACCTCAAATCCCTCGGCCTGCAATATCTCGCGGCATCGCTCCTCCACCTGGTCCGTGATGAGGATTTTCATCTCGGTAGATTGCCCTGTCAAGAGGACAACAAAGTTTGTTGAGCCGCCCTTACGCCCACTCCGGGCTCACATTTCCAGCCGCAGCCATGGAGTGCCCGCTCGAGCGCGGCGATCACACCGACCATATCGACTTCGTCGTAATAGCCGAGATGAGAGATGCGGAAGATCCTTCCGGCGTACTCATCCTGACCCCCTGCAACGGTAATCCCATAGGAATTCTTCAGCGCGGCATTAAAGGAATTCCATTCAACTCCCTCCGGAATCCAAACGGGCGTAACGGCATACGAGGGTGTGGTTGAGAAGAGCTTCAGCCCCATCGCGCCAACACCGGAACGGATCGCCTCCGCCATGCGCTTGTGCCTCTCCCAGACATTTTCGATTCCCTCGGCCCGGATCATCCCCAGGGCAACGTCGACACCAATGATCAGCGAGGCCGCCGGAGTCCATGGCGTGTCGTTCGCCTCGTACGATTTCAGTGCCTTGCGCAGATCCAGGTAATATTTCGGCAGCATTGAAGTCGCCATTGCCGCGATCGCCCGCTCGCTCAGCGCGACGAAGGCGAGTCCGGGTGGAATCATAAGACCTTTCTGGGATCCCGTGACGCAGACGTCTATACCCCACTCATCGAACCGGAGCTCGTGCGCTCCAATGGCCGTAATTCCATCGACGCATACGAGTGCGGAAGAATTCTCTCGAATGATCTTCGAAAGTGCTCTCACATCCGTGGCCGCGCCCGTGGAAGTTTCGCTGTGAGTCAGATAAACTCCTTTTGCACCAGGATGAAGACTCAGGGCCTCCTCTATCTGTGAAGGTGTCGGGGACTTCCCCCACTCCACTTTGATTTCGAAAACATTGAGTCCAAATGCTCTCGGCATCTTAACCCAACGCTCGCCAAATTTGCCGCCGTTCACGGAAATAATCGTATCTCCGGGAGAAAAAATGCTGACAAACGTTGCTTCGACTCCACCGGTCCCGGAACAGGTCAACGTGAGGACCGGCTGAGATGTTTGAAACAAGTATTTCAGGTTCTGATTGACGCGGTTAATGATCTCGTTAAACTCCGGACTGCGATGATGGATGATCGGCTCTGCCATTTTCAGCATCACCTTTTCCGGGACCGGCGTCGGTCCGGGGGTGAATAAGCGGCGTTTAAACATCATGGTCATGTCGGATTTCGGATTGTTGATTTCGGATTGTTGAGGCGGAGCCGAATTCCCGCACGGAATGCGGGACGGATTTTAGATTTTTTAACTTTTAACTTTTAAATTGATTCATGGTGATGCCAGTGGCCTTTGGTAGACGATTTTCCCCCCCACGATGGTCAGCTCCACCTCCGTGCTGAGGATATCTTTGGGAGAAATCTTCATGATGTCATTGGAAAGAACCGTCAGGTCTGCCCACTTACCGGCCTCGATTGTTCCTTTCATGTTTTCTTCGAACGCACCATAGCAGGGCCATTGGGTGAAACATCGCGCGGCCTCCTCCCGGGTCATTTTTTGTTGAGCGTACCAGCCGTCCTGGGGATAACCTGATTTATCGCTCCGCGTTATTGCCGCATAAAATCCCCAAAGCGGATTGACGCCTTCGACAGGAAAGTCAGATCCGCCCACGATCATTGAACCGGCCTGTAGCAACGACCGCCAAGCATACGCACCCTTCACACGCTCGGGGCCCAGCCTCGCTTCAGCCCAGTACATGTCCGATGTTGCGTGAGTCGGCTGCATGCTCGGTAGAATTCCCAGTCGAGCGAAGCGTGGAATATCTGCGGGCATGAGAACCTGGGCGTGCTCGATGCGCCAACGGCGCGAAGAGGGATCCGTTGTTGCCGATTTCAACACCTTCTCATAGGCATTCAGAACAATATCATTACCCCTGTCGCCGATTGCATGCGTGCAGACCTGGAATCCATTTTCCGCCGCCTGTCGGCACACTTTTTCGATCTC
>DASYTP010000211.1:0-3572 GCA_036002145.1 Bacteroidota bacterium
ATATTCATGTTAAAAACGATGATCGAGAGCGTGTTCTCCTTGCACAGAGTGATTGCAGTGAGGTCCATGACCTTCAGATCCTTCTCCAGCACTTCCGCGTACGAGATTTCCGTGAACCTGGAGGCCTTTGGATTCGTCTCCGGGTCGGCATCATAAACTCCGTCGACGCGGGTCGCTTTGATGATAACATCGGCTTTGATTTCCAGCGCTCGAAGTGCGGCGGCGGTATCGGTCGTGAAGTAAGGGTTGCCGGTCCCGGAACCGAAAATGACAACGCGTCCCTTCTCCAGATGGCGAATCGCGCGGCGGCGAATGAACGGCTCCGCGATTTCTTCCATTTTAATCGGCGTCAGCAGGCGGGTGTAGACTCCCACGGCTTCAAGTGCGCTTTGCAACGCGAGTCCGTTGATCATCGTCGCAAGCATCCCCATGTGATCGCCCGTGACTTTATCGACCCCATCCGAGGAGTTCTCGACTCCACGGTAGATATTCCCACCGCCGATGACTATGCCCAGCTCGACGCCGGCATGCACGATATCGTGAATCTCACCGGCGTATCGGCGCAGCACCCCGGGATCTATACCGAATTCTTTCTCGCCCAGAAGCGCTTCACCGCTTACCTTGAGAAGTATCCGCTTATACTTCAGGGAGGGTTTCACCGGGACTCAAGGTAAAAAAAAGGTCTCAGCATGCTGAGACCCTGAGGCAGCGTCATGATTCGTTCTCACCAAGATGAAAACGCTTAAACCGTCGAAGAGTTATTTTCTCCCCTGTTTTCGCAGTCATTTCGAGGATCAAATCCTTAATTGTCTTTCCCGAATCTCTGATAAATGTTTGTTCGACCAGGCACACTTCCTGAAAGAACTTCTCAAGTTTACCGCTCGCAATCTTCTCAATGACCGGCTCGGGTTTTTTTTCATTCCGCGCCTGGGTGCGATAAATATCCATTTCGTGATCGAGGACCGGCTGGGGAATCTGTTCCCGCGTAATGTACTGTGGATTCATGGCCACGATCTGCATGGCAATGTCTCGTGCAAGCGATTTGAATTCGTCGGTCTTCGCCACAAAATCGGTCTCGCAATTGACTTCCACCATCGCTCCGATTCTCCCACCGGCGTGGATATATGCTTCAACCTGCCCCTGGTTTGCGGCCCGGTCGGCGCGCTTCTCAGCGGTTGCAGCCCCCTTCTTGCGCAGGTAATCGATTGCATGTTCAAGATTTCCGCCGGACTCCGCGAGGGCCTTCTTGCAATCCATCATACCCGCACCGGTCTTATCGCGTAACTCTTTTACCTTTGCTGCCGTAATGTCCATTTTCGTATTCATCTCCATCAAAACATTCGTTGCTATTCCGCCAGCTCTGCTTTTGCATCGACGTCGGCCGGCGATTTTTCATCCTTGAGGTGAGACGCATTGCGCTCCATCCCCTCGATGACCGCGTCTGCAATGAACTTCGTAATCGTCTGGATCGACTTGATCGCGTCGTCATTTGCGGGGATCGGGTGGTCGACCGTCGCCGGATCGCAGTTCGTGTCGACGATGGCGAAAACCGGGATCCCGAGTCGTCGCGCCTCCTTCACGGCGATTTCTTCCTTCTTGATGTCGACAACGAACAACGCCCCCGGAAGCCGCGTCATCTCGACGACGCCGGAGAGAATGCTCTGCAGCTTCTCTTTCTCTCGATCGAGAACAAGGGCTTCCTTCTTCGTAATCTTGTCGTACGTGCCGTCGGTTTCCATTTTCTCGATGTTCGTCAACCGCTTGACACTCTTGCGAATCGTGGTGAAGTTTGTCAACATGCCCCCCAACCATCGCTCGGAAACATAGAATTGCCTGCAGCGTTTCGCTTCTTCCTGGATAACGTCGCACGCCTGCTTTTTCGTACCGACAAACAGCACGCGCCTGCCATCACCGACAATGTTGGACAACGCGCTGCAAGCGATTTCCAACAGTTCCTGGGTTTTCTTGAGATCGATGATGTGAATCCCGTTGCGCTCCATGAAGATGTAGGGCTTCATCTTGGGATTCCAACGACGGGTGAGGTGTCCGAAATGTGACCCTGCACTCAGCAGGCTTGCCAATTCAATTCGTGGCATGAAGTCCTTCTCCTATGTTAGTTTATTCTTCTACGCTCGTCATCTTTTTCCGGAATGGCCCCAAGGGGCCACACTGCCGAAAAAATCGGAGAGTATGTTTGATGATTTCGGATTTCGGATTGGAGATTGCGGATCGGGGGGGGTGACCTCGAACCACGAACCACGAACCGATGATTTACCTCAACTACTCATCTACTCAACTACTCAACTACTCATCTACTAAATTATCTCTTACTGAACTGGAATCTCTTGCGGGCCTTGCGCTGGCCGTACTTCTTCCGCTCGACCATCCGGGGATCGCGGGTAAGAAGATCAAAGGCGCGAAGCTTCACCCGATGATCGTTATTAATCTCAACCAACGCCCGGGAGATGCCAAGCTTTATTGCCCCTGCCTGTCCGGTAAACCCGCCGCCCCTCACGTTTGCCACGACGTCGTACTTGCCCGCCGTTTCCGTGGCTACGAAAGGAGACAACACCTCACTACGCAATAGCTCAACACGAAAATACTCCTGAAGCTTGCGATGATTGATCTTAATTTCTCCGGTGCCGGGCCGGAGAGTGACACGTGCGACAGACGTCTTCCGGCGTCCGGTAGCGACAATGGGGTGTGAATGCGTAATCATAGCGCTCCTCCCTCTTTCATCTGCTCAGGTTTTTGGGCGGCATGTGGATGTGCATCGCCCCGATACACTTTGAGTTTCTTCACTATGCGCGCACCGAGCCTGTTGTGCGGGATCATCCCTTTCACCGCATGCTCAATTACTCGCTCGGGTTTGGTTTTCATTAATTCCTTGTAGGATTGGATCGTCGCTCCGCCCGGGTAGCCGGTGTAATGAAAGTAGGTCTTCATATCGGTCCGTTTGCCTGTCACCTTTACCTTGCCTGCATTTACAACAACGACAAAGTCACCGCAATCAGTGTTCGGCGTAAAGGTGGGTTTGTGTTTTCCACGAAGAATATGAGCCACCCGGCTCGCAAGACGTCCGAGCGTCTGTCCGGAGGCATCCACGAGATACCACTTTTTTTGGACCTCGCTCTCTTTGAAAGAGTGAGTTAATCTTTGAGCTAGCACAAGAATCCTTGAAAATGATGTGATTTGAGGGGATTGTAGAACTAAATCATATAAATCTAGTCAAATTTTGTGAAAAAGGCAAGCAAAATAATCCTCGGTATCAGTATCTGCGGGACGCCGGAATCAGTTGGAGCACCGGGAAAAGACCGGCTTGTTTGTGAGTGTCAAAAACCGTACATTGTATCAGCTCTCCAGGTGCGTTTGGTACATCAATCCGAGTCAAACTGAGTTCACGAGATGGATATCCTTATTGTCGATGACGAGCCTCCATACCGGCAGATGATTGAGATTTCTCTGAGGATGGAAGGATGGACGGTTCATACCGCTGCGGATGGACAGGAGGGATTGAAGCGACTGGCCCATTCAAAGATCGATCTGATCATCGCTGACATCTACATGCCGGT
>DASYTP010000212.1:0-7569 GCA_036002145.1 Bacteroidota bacterium
ACCCCTGTATGGAATCGTTGATGATTCTCTGCGGAGGCGTATAATTAACGACCGTTGTGTCCATCGATGGGTACTTTCTCCCTTCGGTATAGTACTTGATCGTGTCTGCGGTCAACCCGGTGTTTAGATTCCACCATGCCCATTCCAGGAACGCCTGACGAAAGGAGCTTCCAATCCCTTCCAGCGCCCCGTCGATCGCAGGGATACTCGTCATCGATTGCCGCATGCCTTCCCATGTGTATCGCATGATATCTCGAGAGTATCGTTTTTCAATAAACTTGCCCCAGATTGATCGACTATACTCAATGCTCCCATTGTATTCGGTAAAGTGGACATCAGGAGTGGAGAACTGGGAACAAGGATACCCGCATGGGGCATTCACAAGATACTGATAATAATCGTTCACGTCTGAATACACCACGTCTTCCATCCAGGTTGAGGTGATCTCGTAAAAGTAGAGGTCGCCCGGCAGATACCCATAGGAACCGAGCTGAATGGCATGGTGAAACTCATGAGCTGCGGTTACTTTCAGTCCGGCCATGCCCCGCGAGTAGTAGTTCTCTCCCGTACAATAGTCATTATCGACTTCGACATATGTTCTGAAGCGAGGCGGAGGCCCGGGATCGATCGGATCGGGGTCGAACGAATTACTTGGACCGAAAAACGTTTGCCCATAGAGTCCCGCATTGAGCTCATGGACATCGATCCAGTACGTATTATCATCCTGAACCGGCGGGGCTGCATATCCGAGAGAATCGGTTTCATAATTCCAGACAGCGTTGAAAAATTTACCGACAGAATCGATATAAGCCTCGACGGTCCCTGCAATTCTCTGGCAAGGAGTCCGTGCCGGGATGATGAGTGCGGGAGCATTCGTGCCTATGGTATCATAGAAAATTGTGAACCTCCCGATGGTGCGCCGTTTCTGTCTCTCGGGTTGTGCAAATAACTGCGCCAGGCGTTGCTTCTGAAGCTCCGAGAAATCTTTCCAGTGTTTCATGATTTCGAAGGAGATTCGAAGTCCGCATTTCCCCGGGTTTTCGCCTTCGGTTGTCGGCTCCGGTGTCCCCCGCATTCGCTCAGCAAGCCGGACGATTCGCTCGAGGTCCAGATCCCTCACTCGTTCCTCCTCGAAGGACTGTCCGACAACCACCGTCGAATTTACGGCCAGGATAACCAGGAGTTTGAGGCAGATTCTTTTCATCTCTCCTCCAGTGCAATGATACTCAGCGTGCCATGCAATTTATCCGTAATGATAAGCTCCGGAATTGGATCACGGTCGAGGTTCCCGAGCGTAAAGCTGCCCAATCCCTCGGACGGTGCGAGCCGGGCCGGGGGCATGAATGTGCCGTCCCCCCTCCCCGCATACAACTGAATCGCCTTTCGCAAATCATTCTGGCAGACGAGGTCGACATTCCCATCGCAATTCACATCGATGATTTGAAGGTTATCTCTGCGTGTGATGTCGACAGGATTCTCGATGGAATAATCCGTTTTCCAGAGGGATGTATCTTCCCTGCCGAGGGCGATTGTCAGCCGGTTTTCCGGCTCACGGAAATTGATGATCAGGTCGGGACGACTGTCATGGTTGAGTTCTGCAGACCACAAATCTACGGGAATGAGTGCCGGTGCAACGAATGACAGGATGGGTCTGGAATTTTCGAACCGGTCCACGGGCGCGCCGGATGCAAAGTAAAGGGTTTCCAGGTGACGACCCTGATCAAAACAGACAAATACGATGTCGGCATACGGATCGTTGTCGGCGTACAAGACATGGGCGGCAATTAAGGGGAGATTAATCTTGGGCGTAATCTCTTTTTGAGTCAGTTGTGCAGGAGCGTGCTGTTCATATTTTATGATGGAGTAGTGCTTTGCGGAATTATCACGCTCGATCGCGATCAAACTCATGGAATGCGATGCCGGTTCTATTCCAGCGGAGACTATCTCAACAGGACCTTGCGTCGGCAAGATATAGGATATGCTCGAGAAGTCAACTCTGTTAAGCTTGAGAACCGATATGTTTGCTGCATCGGGACACGTGCCGATCAAGGCGAGAACGCTGTCGCTCATTACCAGGGACGTAAGATGAGCGGAAGTGGATGGAGTCTTGAAAGGGATCTGACCGGCAAAACCTCCCGAGTCGGCGTTCAGGAACACAGACACATCTCGTGAACCCCCGTTGCCGACGACGATATCGTTCCAGGCATCGTTGTTCACATCGACAATCAGAATGCCGTCCGGAAGCATGGCGGTCCCATACGTGCGTACTGGCTGCCGAAGCTGGGTTTCGTGCGAGCTGGTGAGAAATCGTGTTTCAGATGAGACTTGATCGACGATCGCGGCATCGGGGTAACCCGTGGATGGATTCCTGACGAGACAAAAATCCGATGGATGCTGACCTGCGGCGAATACCGCCCGATCCTCCATAGTACCCCGACCGTTATTCAGATCGACGCTCAACATCCTGCCTTCAGGCGAGAGGATACAGACATCCTCCCTGCCATCGCCATTAATGTCGCCGACGATCAGAGCAGCGGGTGCGTACTCGCGCGTGATCGATTGATGGGCGTGGAACGCACCGAGACCGTCGCCAAGGAGTATTTGGTAGGTGGAGTCTTCGAACGACCCGACGACAAGATCCCGATTTCCGTCAGTATCAATGTTCGCCATGGCGCACAGCGATGGCTCACTCCTGAATGAAAGTTCCGCGGGGTCGCTGAATCTCATTCGTCCGAATCCTGTGAACACCAGGAGCTTATTCGAAACCCAATTCGTTGCGATGACGTCGTTGACTCCATCGGCATTCACATCCGTTACCACGAGGGCGCTGTAGGAGTATTCGCTCAGCAGGACAGATTCCTTCCAGAATGTACCATTGCCTTTGGCGATGTACACACCGATACCCAGCTCTTTCTTGCCGAACAACAAGATGTCTGCCTGGTCGTCATTATTCAAATCTGCCGCGACAAGATTATCAAAAGAGCCATCCAGAGGGCTTTTCCAGCTAAGATAAAATTTTTCACGTTGCTTGCCAATCAGGACCTCGAGCTGAGGAATGCTGTCCGTTAGCAGGATCATATCCGTGGTCCGGTCTTTGTTACACCGGGCTGCGACGGCGCGAGCAATCGGCAGGTCCGTGTTTATGAGCGTGCTGTGCCAATCCCGGGTACCACGAAAATTCACGAGGAGCTGTTGTCCTCCGAACGTCGCAAAATCCTCCACCCCATCGCCATTCCAGTCTCCGGCAATTATCCCGTGTGCGTCCCGGGCCGCCCTCAGTTCCTGGACAGCCCCGAACGTCGTCATATACCTCTGCGCGAGGACAATAGCGCCGGTATTCACATTGAGTGTGCTTATGACGATCATCATGAAGGCCAGTCGAATTGGATGAGCGAAAATATATTCCAGCGGACTCACACTACTTCGTAGCGGCACGTTGTCTCAGCCGGTGGTTCCGGCGGGCAAGCGCTTCCTTATACCGCCGCTTCTCCTCGGCGGACTGCGGAATGACGGGGGGAACTTGGACAGGCACAAGACCCCGGTCCACGGCGACAAACGTCAGGTATGCAGTATTGGCGATCTTGGATTCCCCGGTGAGTTGATCCTCAGCCACCACATGCACTCCCACCTCCATCGACGTTCCGAATGCCCGGTTAACCGAAGCTCGCAGGACGACCACCTCTCCCAGGCGAATCGGCTGGTGGAAGACAAGGTTATCGACGGCCGCGGTGACGCAAACCCGGTTTGAATGGCGCTGCGCCGCGATAGCCGCTGCGATGTCCATCCACTCCATCAGCCGGCCTCCGAGGAGGTTTCCGAGTTGGTTGGTATCGTTCGGCACGACAAGCTGGGTCATTTCAACCTGCGAGTTCCTGACGTACCGCTTTTTCTTTTGTTGAAGGGTCGCTCGGGTCATGACATCTCGAGCGTTGGGTCTCCGGGGAGGCATAACGTCATCACTTCAACGATGAACCGAGAGACGATGGCTTCGACTTCAAGCGTTCCTCGATATCGTTTCGGATGGACCGGGCTTCATCCCTGGATGAACTCTCTGGATACTTTTGGAGGAATTTGTCGACTTCCTGTTTCGCATCATCGTACTTCTTGCGCAAAACAAGAGACTTCACTTTTCCGAGCTGTGCAGGCTCTGCGTATGGTGTATCGTGGTATTTCTCGACAACGAGGTCGTAGTACCCGGTCGCCGATTTATAGTATTCTATCCTCATGTAGAGCTCCGCCGCGTCGTACAGTTTCTTCGCAAGACGTGTCGTCAGTTCCTTGATCTTCGCCTCGGCATCGCGCACGAGTGAATCCGTGGGATTATATTCAATGAACGTCTGGAATTCGTCGATGGCCCGCCGGGTATGGATTTGATCGAGCGGCGACTCCGGCGAGAGGTTGTAGAAACACATTCCGATCTGGAACTGCGCCCGGGGGATGAGCGAGCTGGCGGGCATGTTCCGCTTCAACGCCTGGTACTCTTCGGCAGCGACGAGATACTCATTCTGCCGATAGTGGGACTCTCCGAGATAGAACTGCGCGTCGTCCGCAACCGAGCTCCCGGGGAATTGCAACTTGACGATTTCAAACTCGCCGATCGCATCCAGGTAGTCACCGTCGGTGAATTTCTTCTTGCCGAGCTCGAATCGTTCTTCCGCGGATACGTTTTGCCGGATGTCCGACGACCCGCAGGAATTTACAACGAGCGAAGCGATAATCGCGATCATGCCGAACATGAACTTACTTTTCATAAGGAGCTTCAACTTCGTACGTGGAACAACAGGTAAATGGCGGCTCCGGCAGCTCCGATAATGATAAACGGCTCGACAATCCTGTCAAGAAAATCTGCCGATGGAAGCTCGCCATGTGTGACCTTGATATCTTCCTGCTCGATCGCATCGATGTCATCAACATCAACCGTATCGGAAAGATTCTTCGAGAGCGAGCCGCCATAAAGAAGCTCATGCACCGATGAATTCTCCAGTCTGCCCGAAATCTCAGCACGAATCTCCCTCTCCACGCGATGAGTTCCAAAGACGCCGTCTCTGAACATGTTGTGGTAACGAGTTTGCACGGAGGACGACGTCACGTCGAACAGATACCGCGGGTGCACGCCGCTATCTCCGTGCATAAACACGCGGCAGTTCAGCGACTTTAGTCTGGCGATGATGGCTTGTTCCGCGATCCAGGCGTATTCGTGGGATACGATCCTGATTGCAACGCTGTCTCCTGCTACGAGATGAGAAGCGGCGAAAATCTCATCCGTTATCTCCTGTACGATAATTTGCATAATGTCCAGGTTGGTCCTCGGAGGCTGCCTGCTCTCTTGCGCCGACGAAATCTGCGAAAGCAGTAAGATCGCTATCGGAAAATAGAGTCTCAGTCGATGACCATTGAGAGGGTTATAAAACTTTGCATCGCGCTCAGGCGTAAATTCCCCGCACAAGAAGCGTTTTTGCTACCTTGTCGATGGCAAGGATGTACGCTCCTATTCGGAGGGGTACTTTGTGCCGGGATGCCGCTTCGTAAACCACTTCGAACGACTGGCGCATCATTCGCTCGAGCCGGTGATTGACCCGATCCAGCGTCCAGAAATAGCCGGCGCGATCCTGAGCCCATTCAAAGTAGGAGACGGTGACTCCGCCCGCATTTGCCAGTATGTCCGGAATGACAAGGATCCCCTTGTCGACCAGGATTGGATCTGCGCCGGCGACAGTCGGGCCATTCGCGCCCTCACAGATGATCTTCGCTTTGATTCGTGGAGCGTTAGAAACAGTGATCTGCTCTTCTTTGGCAGCCGGTACAAGCACGTCGCATTGAAGCTCAAGAAGTTCATCCTGAGATATCTTTTCTCCCCCCGTGAACCCTTCAAGGAGTCCGTTCTCGCTCACCCACTCTATGGCCTTCTGTATCTTGATCCCCCGCGCATTGTAGTAAGACCCGCCAAGGTCGGATATCCCGATTATCTTGCATCCCTGCTCCATGAGAAGCTGGGCGCTTACGGATCCCACGTTACCGAATCCCTGCACGACAACCGTTGCTCCCTTGGGAGATATTCCCAGTTTCTCCAGCGCACAGAGTGTTACGATCATGCAGCCTCTCCCCGTGGCCTCCCTGCGGCCGAGGGAACCGCCGAGAATAAGCGGCTTGCCGGTAACCACCGCAGTTTCCGTCCGTCGCATGTGCATGCTGTAAGTATCCATGATCCACGCCATGATTTGTTCGTTCGTGTTCATGTCGGGCGCCGGGATATCGCGGTCCGGTCCGAAGATATCTATCATGTTCGAGGTGTAGCGGCGGGTTATTTTCTCAAGCTCCACTTTCGTGAGCTTCGCCGGATTGCACCGGACGGCGCCCTTTGCTCCACCGAAGGGAATCTGCATCACGGCACATTTCCACGTCATCCACGCGGCAAGGGCCTTGACTTCATCAAGGGTGACATCGGGGGAGTAGCGAATGCCCCCCTTTGATGGGCCGAGAATATCGTTATGTATCACGCGATATCCTTCGAACATCTCGATCTGTCCATCATCCATGATGATCGGGATGGAGACGATAATCTGCTTGACGGGAGTCTTCAGGTATTCATAGACTCCAGGCTTGAGATCGAGGATTTCAGCGGCGACATCAAACCGCTTCATCATCGACTCCAGAGGATTCTGCTTATCCGTGATTGGCGTAGGCTCGTGATGCAATACGGGGGGTTCGATCATTCGTTCCAAAGTGTCATCAAAAAGGCGGTTTTGAGGGTATTCATCGAATTCTCAATTAGTTAGACATCAGTTTTCGAGTAAAATGTATGGAAAATCTGTTTAATTATCAAGAAAATGAACGCGAAGAGTAATCCAAATGTTAGCGAATCGAGAAGCCGTTGTTATCGGACCGTGACATCTCATTAGAAGTTTTCTTCGTATATTTATGGTATAGAACACTTGCTGACAATTCAACAGAATGACGAAGGGGTATTATGCTCATCAAGAAGGCGGACGAATTCAAGTCGTCGGAGATTACCGACGAAAAACTTTTTAACAACCGGCGTAAATTCCTCAAGTCCTCAGCTTCTGTGTTGATCGCCGCCGCGAGCGGAGTGCTGCTTTACGACAAACTCCTTTCTACTCCTTCGGGCAGAATTGACGATCCGGTAATCCAGCCCAAGGGCCCTTACGACACGAACGAAAAGCAAACGCCCTATAAAGACGTCACCTCATACAATAATTTTTATGAATTCGGCACAGACAAAGAAGATCCTTTTCAAAATGCCCAGAGTCTGAAGATCAAACCCTGGTCAATCAGCGTCGAAGGTTTCGTTAAGAAGCCTGCCGTCTTCAATCTGGAGGAAATAATTAAACCTCACCTCCTTGAAGATCGCATCTATCGGATGCGGTGTGTCGAAGGCTGGTCTATGGTGATCCCCTGGTTGGGGTTTCCATTGAAAGATTTGATCAAGAGACTCGACCCATCTCCCAGGGCAAAGTACATCGAATTTACTACGCTCAACGATCCATCCCAAATGCCAGGACAAAACCGCCGCGTCCTCGATTGGCCCTATGTCGAAGGTCTTCGAATGGA
>DASYTP010000213.1:0-9432 GCA_036002145.1 Bacteroidota bacterium
CTCCATCCCGGCAATTGACTTACTTCTTCAGTGAGAGATCGACGGTCGGCGTTTCCCGTTCTTCTGCCCGCTCGACTTGGAAAAGCTCGGCCACCTTAAAGCTGAACATCGTCGCAATGATGTTTCCCGGAAACGTCTGTTGCGAGATATTGAAGCTTGTTGCAATGTCGTTGTAGAACTGCCGGGCAAAGCTGACTTTGTTCTCGGTGCTGGTGAGCTCTTCCATGAGCGGCTTGACGTTTTCATTGGCCTTGAGGTTCGGATAGTTTTCGACGAGCGCGAACAGCCTCGAGAGAACCTTGCTCAATTCTCCCTCCTTCGCTGCGGCATCTGCCACTCCGCTTGCACTCGCTGCTGCATTCCGCGCCTCGATAACCTGCCGCAATGTATCCTGCTCAAACTGCATATATCCCTTCACTGTATTCACGAGATTGGGAATCAGGTCGTGACGGCGTTTGAGCTGAATATCGATTTGCTTCCACGCATTCGTAACCTGGTTTCTCAGGGTGACGAGTGAGTTATACTTGAGGATCACCCAAACCAGAATTACGGCAATGAGTATCAGCGGTAGTAATGCAAACATACAACCCTCCTGTGCCAATAATTGAAATGAGAATTACATAAAGATATATAATTAGTGGATTGGAATCAAATGGACCGATGAGCAAATGATTCTACGCCGGGGGCGCATGCGCCTTCGACGCGAATGAATCAATTCTCTCCGGCCATTGCCTCAAGGATAATCATTCCGTTTGTTGCGTTGTTGAGGCTCTTGTACCAGTCGAACGACGGGAATCGCTTGCCCCACGCATTCTTCGCTTTCTCAATTCCGCAGTTTTCCGAACTGAATCGAAACTAACACTCCGCCGAACGGCACTTCCTTGTTGAGGTCTCCGAACACTTCAAGCCCGAACCCGAAAATTGGAGCCGGTGTGACAATGAATAATTGACATTGAGCAGGTATTCCAACTGCGCTATACTTGATTTCCTCGTATGCATTGGTCGGGAAATACCCGCCGTGCGAGGGGCCCAGATAGGCGCCCCGTCGGGTTCCCTGGACGAAACTCAGTCCGACTGATGGAATCAAAAAGACAAGATCCGAACCGAACGCCCGACCGTAGAGTACACCGAAATCCAGTACACTTTCGGGGAAATTACCACCAAATAGGTCATTGATACGGAGAACACCTGCGACACGACCAATGATACAATCGTCGTTATTTCTGTAAGTAAGACTCAAGCTCATCCCGACTCCAGGGCTTCCGGCGCCTACTCCAAGGCTTCCCCAGGTGTAGCTCGCGTCTGAGCTATCCTGGCCGTGGGTTGCGCTCGAACAGAACGCTCCCGTGACAGCCACGAGGACCAATATCGATTTGCCAACCCATTTCATGCTCATACCACGAGAAGGTAGATCGTGAACTCAGGTCAAATAATAGATTGTATGCCTCACTTCAACCGCTTCTTGTAATCCTCGTAGTCCGGAAGGAGACGATCGTACTCTTCCGACATCAGCGCGGAAGAAATCATGAAGTCTGCGGAGGACCGGTTGCACGCAACGGGGATGTTCCAGACAACCGAAATTCTGAGAAGCGCTTTGACATCGGGGTCGTGCGGCTGCGGCTCGAGCGGATCCCAGAAAAAAATCAAAAAATCGATCTCCCCCTGCGTAATCTTCGCGCCAATCTGTTGATCGCCTCCCAGCGGCCCGCTCTCGAGCATCGTGATGGGGACGCCGATCTCTTTGGAGAGAAGCTGTCCCGTGGTTCCGGTCGCAAACAGCTGGTGCCGCGCAAGGAGGTCTTTGTTGAATCGCGCCCATTCTATCAGGTCACGCTTCTTGTTGTCGTGCGCGACGAGGGCGATTCTTTTCAGTTCATTCAGTGTGACTTTTTTCCGTTCCATGAGGATTCACGTCCCTTGTTCTAGTGTCCTGTCCCAGAAATGCGTTTATTAAGTCCAGCGGAAATTCTGTCCAAAATCCGAAGCACTAAGCACTAAATTCTAAACAAATTCTAATCACCTAAATTCAAAATTCCTCCGAAGGAGTCCTTCGGACAAACTACCGCAAAAAGCTATCAGATTTTGGTCATTTGAGCATTGGATTTTCTGAGCCGGAGGCTCATGCGCCTCTGGCGCAGATATTGTTTAGGATTTAGATATTCGGATTTCGAGTTTAGCCCGATCTCAGTCGTCTCGAACATATTGAAGCTAATTACGGGACGTGACACTAGAATGACCAGTGTAGCGTAGTGTAGTGGAAGTGCGATCTTCCTCATAATAATGAACATCGAACAAAGAATGTCGAAGTCCGAAGTTCCTTTGGGGATCGCGACTAGCGCAGGCCGGACTTCATCCGTCCATGCATCCCACCCATAACCTCTCCCGGCGGAAGGTATTTCTTCTGTATCTTTGCCACAACGGTGTAGTTCGGGTCGACGACCTGAGCGACGTCCGCCTCCCCGAGCTGCGAGCAGAGCTGGTAGGCGTCCATCATGTCCATCTTGAATTCATCCGTCAGCCAGAGAACCATTTCCTTGTATGCAATGCGAAACGCGTCTTCGAGCGGTCGATAACTTCCGACGGTCATGATGTACTGATCGTTCTCAATTCTGGGCCAACCGATCGATTTCCCTCTTACGATATCGACCTTGAATTTCACGTTGAGGGCAGACTCCAATGCAGTACCGATGATTTCTCCTTCGCCCTGTGCGAGATGACCGTCGCCCATTTCGAGAAGTGCCCCGTCGACATTAATCGGGAAATAAACCGTCGCCCCCTTCCTGACTTGCCAGGCGTCCATGTTTCCACCGTATGCCTCGGGAGTCACCGTCCAACGCACTTCGTTTCGCTGCGGAGCGGTTGCGATGCAGCCGAGGAAGGGACTGAGGGGAACTTCGATCCTGTGATTTCCCAACATCGTGCTTGCGATTCCTTTTGACGCGTCAACAGTGTACCACCATACTTTCTCCACCAGAGGAGGATTCAGAAGCGCGGTGTAATCTGTGCCCGTGAGTGCGCCGAAACCCGGGTAAGAACTGCTCACGGCGTATTCACGCGCAGGCTGAAGATCGATGATGTGGACTGCAAGCACGTCACCGGGCGCCGCACCTTCAATGTAAAACGGACCCGTCTGAGGGTTATCCCTGCCGACCGGCGCCACCCTGGATGGGATATCGGTTGGTTGTTTCACGGCACCGTCATAGCAATCCTCCGTCCAGGTTTCCACGATAGTCCCGGGCTTTAGCCGCATGACGGGAGGATGTCCGCCGAAGGTATACTTGAGCTCATCGTGTTTTGGAACATATTGCACGGTCTGCGCAGATGCGAAGCTGATGATCAATGCGCCACAAACGAGAATTTTCATCATGATGGGAAAACGGCCTAAGGAAAAAAAGCCGCCCCGCTGCTGCGTGACGGCTTTAAGATCAATCCGGATTGTCATCCTAAAACGTGTACGTCAACGCGACGTTGTACATTCTTCCCAATTGGCTGAAATGATAACCATCGTACGTCATGATATCGTACCGACCATTGAACGTCACGAGGTTGGTTTGTACTTTCGTCTGAGCGGGATCCGCCAGAATCGCCTGACCTGCCGGCGTTAACGCCTCAAAATTCCATTTTGGCAGCACATCGAAAACATTATTCACATTCGCATTCAGGTTTACGTTAGCGAAGAGATCGTACCCCAGGGAGAAATCAGTCACTACTTTCGGGTCGAAGACCGTCTTTAAGTTCGCATCCATTCCCGCCTGTCGGAACTCTGTTTTGCCGAAATAGGTGTTGTTCAGGGAGAGATGACATTTCTCCACGTTATACGTTGTCGTTAAAACAAATTTCTGCTTGGGTCTGGAGGTAAAGAACAATGCTTCCTGTGTAGCGTCGATGACATCAGTGCCTTTAACCTGCAGTATCCCTCCTTCCCGTTCATTTTTCAAATTAATATTCCCGGCAATCGAAAACCCCAACGTGCCGCCGGCATCAATGTTTTTGAAATCGACCACCACGTCGACACCGGTAGTTTTTGTGTTGATCGAATTGGTAAAGAATTCAAGCTGACCTGCAGCCGTCGTTACCCTGTTGCTGATGACAATTCTATCGGTGATCGCGATATCGTAGTAATCAAACGTCAGATTGATATCATCCGTGAGCCTGGCTCCTATACCCACGCTATAATTCTTCGATTCTTCCGGTTTCAGGGGCTTAACCCCCAGCAATCTTGCCTGTGGGGAAACATTGTTGATCAGCCCGACGACTTGAATGCCTGCCCCCGCCACAAAACTGTATTGAGCTCGTTGTGTGTAGATCTGATGCAACGTCGGGGCCTTGAAACCGGTGGAATAGGAACCTCTCAGCGTAATTCTCTCTTCGTACGTCTTGAACCGTGAACTCACTTTATAGACAAACGCATTGCCAAAGTCGCTGTACCACTCATTTCTGATCGTTCCGGAGAGCAGGAAATCTTTCGTCACATCGTAGCCGACATCCAGATAACCTCCAAAATTATAACGGTTGAAGACGCCGGAATTCTCCGGCCTGTTCCCCGCATAGGAATCTGCTCCAACCCCATCCCAGGAGGCCTTATCACCTTCGAGAATTTCAAACGTTTCGCTCCTGAATTCCGATCCTATGCCGATACTCAGTTGATCTGTTATCGCCCTGGAAATATCGAGATTCCAGACTTGATGCGAGAAGCTCGTGCCGCCTGGTTTGAAATTGATGGGGCTGTTTTCCTTGTAAATGTTCGCGCCATTCGTATCCTTGATATCGGATCGGTTGTGCGAATTCAGTACCGCATAATCCTGACTGTTAAACCCAAAGGTAAGACTGGCGTCATAATTCCATCCGCTTTTTCTTGAGCGGAATCCAAACGTGGCGTTGTAATCAACCAGGTTACCGTCGAACGTTGGAACATAGCCTTTGTAACTTGCAGAATCTCCGCCGGCAAAGAAATCTTTGAGATAAGGATAATCTGCGAGGGTTCTCCAATACGGCGTTCTATAATTGGCAAATGAGTTCACGTTCTTATAAAGATAAGCCCCGTTGGCATATAACTCTGCATTATCGGAAAGATTGACCCCGCTGTTAAACAAGAATTTCGAAGCCGACGTCGCGGGTGCGGAATTCCTGTTCCCTGCGTATTTATCATACGCAAGGAATGCTGTCACATCATTGATATTAGCTCCAAAATCGGAGACTTCACCGGATGCATCGACTATTCCGGAACGCCGCGCTTCATTGATTCTTGACAGATCAATAGTGTAGTTGAAATACCCTTTGTTATCGAAAATGGAACTGCCATTGTTCAAAGCAACCCCCAGTCGGGCGCCATCTCCCTTGTCCGTTATACCGGAACTCATCACCGCGTATCCTCCTTCCGTATTATCTTTCAGTACGATGTTCACCACACCGGCAAGTGCGTCTGATCCGTACTGGGCTGATGCGCCGTCCCTTAAGATTTCCACACGCTTAATTGCATCCACCGGAATGGCGGAGATGTCGACAGCCGATTCACCCCGGCTTGGAGAGGTTTGCGTGTACACCAATGCGCTTAAGTTTTTTCGTTTACCGTTGATGAGCACTAAGGTCCTGCTCACTCCCATATTTCTGATCTCCCAGGGATCCAGCAATGCCGTAGCATCGTTCACCGGAGTTTGGACCGTGTTGAATGAAGGAACACGATATTGAAGCATTTTATCGAAGGTGTTCTGTCCGGTGGAACTTATGTCCTGCGATGAAAAGACATCGATCGGTACGGGCGAATCCGTAACCGTTCGAGAAGATGATCTTGCTCCGACGACGACGAGAACTTCCTGGATCTTGACATCCTGCGGTTTTAGTTCGACATTTAATGTTTTTTGCTCGCCTTCTTGAAGCGTAACTGCGAGCGATTTCGTTTCGTGGCCTATACTGGAGAAAACTATTTCGTATGTTCCCGGCCCGAGCTTAAGGGTGTAGGCCCCACTGGAATCAGTCGAGGTTCCCAATGCTGTCCCTTTCACAACTGAAATTCCCCCGGTCGTCCCTTTCACGACGACATTCGCCCCGACGAGCGGTTCCCCTTCACTGGTTACTTTTCCAGTCAGGACTTGTGCCGACAGGGTTATTGGCAGCAAGAGCACCAGAATGACGATCAGTTTGATGAGATGTTGCTTATCCATACGTCCTCCAACTGAATTGTGAGAGAATAGGAATTAAGGATTCTTCGTGGGGGCTTCGCTGAGTTTCGTTGTTATGATGACAACAGCATAGAGTGAATGTCATTTTGGAGTATGGTAACTGGGTTCAGGAATGAATTCGTCGGACGCGAGGAAAGTAAGAAAGACTTGGATAAATGTCAAGTTTGATGTTTTTTTTGGTAGTGCGTCAGTTCGAATCAGTGACCCAGAATCTGATTGAGCATCCACTCACAAACCCCTCCTATGATCCTCCCCTTCGCAAAGGGAGGATGTTTTGCGTCCCCTCCTTGCGAAGGAGGGGGCCACGGGGGAGGTCGATGCCTGCCATCACTTCAAACAATACACTGCCGGTTTTTTTGCTGGCCCATCAAGCTCCGATCAGCTTAATTAACGTGACCTCCGAGCGTGCGGCCAGCCGGATCGGCGGACCCCAGTACCCTGTCCCCCGGCTGACATAAACCCACGTGTTATAATGCCGGTGCAAGCCGGAGATGTACGGCTGCCCGGCCGCCGCAAGAAGATTCCAGGGGAAAAACTGGCCGCCATGCGTATGTCCGGAAAGCTGAAGATCAAATCCAAATGGAAGCGCGGCATAGAGGCTTCGCGGTTGGTGTGCCAGAAGGATCTTCACGTCGGAAGGGGGTGCGCCTTCGACTGCCGCTCGCGGATCCGATGCATGATTCCTAACAAATTGGCCTGCACTGTAATCTGTGATTCCACAGAGCAGAATACGTCCGGTACCGTGGTGCACGATACGATGCTCATTCAACAGGACGATGAAACCCATCCGATCGACGTGCTCAACCCAGGCTTCGGCGCCGGAGTAATATTCGTGATTCCCCGTAATGAAGTAGCGTCCATGCCGCGCAGAAAGCTCCTGCATCGGCGCCACCTCGTCGCGGAGATGACTTACAGAGCCATCCACCAGATCTCCGGTGAATGCGATGATGTCCGGAGAGAGGCTGTTCGCCTGTTCGACGACGGTTTCAACAAACGGGCGTTTCACGGTGAGCCCCGCATGAATATCGGTGATCTGCACGATGCGGAACCCTTCGAGGTCTCGTGGCAGATTTTTTATGGGTACTTCAACTTCGACGGTTGCCGGACGGCGCCGCGCTTCGAACAGGCCGTACCCGGTGACTGCCCCCGTGACGCCGAGAATCCCAAGGTTCATCGACCTGATGATAAACCGCCGACGCTCCGGGTCTCGTGCCGGAACCGGCGTTGGCCCCGGTGCAAGAAGGTGGCGCACAAATTTGATCACAATGCGAACTCCTGAGCCAAGCAACCAGATGAGATCGCGAATAATGAGAAAAGTTAAGAGCGATGAGAAGAATCCCAGGCTGAGATAACTGCTCCAGGACAAGATAGTACCGAGAGAATGCTCATATCTGTTGATCTGCAAGAACATGGTCAGTGGAGGAAGCAGCCCGAAGAAGATCAGCATGATCCACGCTGCGGCCTTCCAGGGTTTCGGCAGCGCCGCAGGAACGAGCAATCGCCAGCCGATATATCCATAGCCCACGCATAAGATGCCGGAGGCGATAAGGAACCACCCAAGAAACATCATTACTTTTTTAACATTTTGAAGGCGTGCGTCCACCGGTTCTCAAGGAATCCCGGGATGCACCAGAGGATACAAAGCGGCTCGATGGCACGGGCCGCCTCGACTTTACCGAGATCTTCAATGTCCCAGCCGAACTGGTCGAGAATCATTTTGACATGCCGTTTGGCTTCGTCGCTGTTGCCGCAGATGAACATCGTAG
Organism: Bacteroidota bacterium; assembly: GCA_036002145.1. GTDB lineage: Bacteria > Bacteroidota > Ignavibacteria > UBA10030 > SZUA-254 > DASYTP01. The sequence continues at coordinate 7,946 of DASYTP010000213.1, forward strand.
GTCTGATGCCGCCGTAGTCGGGATTTACCATCAGTGCGTTACCGGCACAGGAGAACGACTTTACAAACCAGGCGTCGGGCGCAAGCTTCTGAAGCCGCTCCATGAGCGAATCGCTGAGGGAGGTGAAGAACTGCAATACTCCGTTTACCGGCGGCGCGTCGGCAATGGGATTCGTGGTATCGATGACCGTTTTCCCCTTCAGGTTGGCAATCCCGGCGGACCGGACTGTGGCCTCTGCGCCGCTCCCCTTTACCGCCAGCACAATGATACCCCCAAACCTCGCCGCCTCCTCGAACGTGCCTGTTGCCGCTTTCCCGTTTGTTTTATTTTTCAACTCGGCATACTTATTCTTGTCATTTGTACCGATCATCACATCATAGCCATGTTTGATGAGGCCGTTTGCAAGCGTCTGTCCCACGACGCCTGAGCCGATGACTCCAATTTTCTTCTCCACGATGTTCTCCTTTCAATTGATGAATGTCGTATTACACTTTCTCACTAGTTTCACCAAATCTTGAACGATGTCATGGAGATCGATCCCATCACCGTTTTGTCGTTGAAAAATTTGATCGATTCCTTCGCCCCCTTCAACGCCAGCACATACAGCATTGGCAGAAAATGCTCCGGCGTAGGGACGGAAAGCCGGGCCGCAGTCCCGAGCGAAGAATAGCCACTGAGATCTTCGTGCCGCTCGCCGAGGATGAGCTCCTTGAATTTCGCATTCATTTCCTCCGCCCAGTCGTACGTTGCACCGGGGTTCTCCCAGTTGACCATACGCAGATTGTGCACCATGTTGCCGCTGCCTATGATGAGAACTCCTCGTTTCCGCAGCATGTCCAGGTCTTTGGCCAGCTCATAGTGCCGCTCAGGCGCCATGGATCGGTCGAGGCTCAGCTGCAGCACCGGTACATCTGCATCGGGATACATCCGGCGCACAACGCTCCAGCAACCGTGATCGAGTCCCCAATTCTTGTCGAGCTCGACAACCGCTTTCTGAATGACCTCCCTGGTCTGATTGGCGAGAGCCGGATCTCCTGGCGCCGGATACTGCACCTCGTATAGTTCGGGAGGAAATCCACCAAAATCATGGATCGTTCTCGGCTTGTCCATCGCGGTGACGCGCGTTCCATCCGTCTCCCAATGCGCAGACACACAGAGAATCGCCCGCGGCTTTGGAAGCTCTTTGCCGATGTGCTTCCATCCTGCAGCGAACTCGTTGTCCTCAATTGCATTCATCGGGTTGCCGTGCCCGATAAATACCAACGGCATCTTCTCCTCCCCCGGCGAAAGATTCTGTCCGAATCTATGCAGGTCTTTCAGTGTTGCCATAGTTTGTTCCTTTAGAAAACACCACAATCCGAGAGACTTGACCCAATATCTTAACCATTCTTGGAATCATTTAGTTCGTAAACCGATTATTCAAACCGGGATTCGCCTCCAGTTCTTCGATTGTCCGGGGCCAGTCGTCTTTCAGGAGACGTGAGAGG
>DASYTP010000214.1:0-6120 GCA_036002145.1 Bacteroidota bacterium
ACCTCTGCGACCTGTCCTTTGCCAGCATTTTTTTGACAAGGAGATCTATCTGGTGCGGAATCTTTCTATCCATAAGGCTTGGGACGGGGGGCTCCTCGTTGACGATCAGGTACAACAAGCCCGCTTCATGTTCCGATTTGAATGGGAGATCGGCGGTCAGCATTTCATAGAGCACGACGCCCAGAGCCCAGATGTCCGATCTATGATCGGCCGCGTCACCCTGCGCCTGCTCGGGCGACATGTAGGAAAGCGTTCCCATGGAGGTGCCCGTTTTTGTCAGCCCGGAACCGCTCTTAAGTTTTGCAATCCCGAAATCCATGATTTTCAGCTTCCCATCACCGGTCAGCATGATGTTTTCCGGCTTGATGTCGCGGTGAACGATATTCTTCGCGTGGGCAGCCTTGAGGCCCTGGGCGATCTGTGTGGTCCACTCCAACGATTGGATGACCGGCATGCCGGTCCCCGACTTCAGGTTGGCGATGTACTTCTTGAGCGTTGTTCCCTCGACGAGCTCCATGACGAAGAACACCGTCCCGTCCTGCTCGTCGATCTCATGCACGCCAAGAATGTTGGGATGGTTGAGCGCAGCGGTTGCCCGCGCCTCCTGGAAAAAGCGCGCCTTGTTTTCCGGAGACGCCGAGAGATGTGGCGGAAGGAATTTGATCGCGACCGGGCGATCGAGTTTTGTGTCCTCGGCTTTATAGACGATGCCCATCCCGCCCTCTCCGAGCTTCTCGAGAATCTTGTAGTGGGAAATTGTGGTTCCGATCATGGCTTTGTCATTGGTCATTTGTCACTGGTCACTGGTTACTGGTTTCTTATTACCTGTACTTTTCACTTTTAACTTAGTGCCTCTCTGATTGTTGTTTACTCTTCCGAACTTGCTAGCTCCATCATTCCATCATTCCGGTACTCCATCACTCCTTTCCCCCTGCTCCTCCTCTCCTCGTCCCCCTATCTCATCATCTCAACGACTCATCTACTCAACTGCTCCCCTACTTTCCCTTCATCAACTCCGCATATCCCGGTTCGTTCCTTATGCCGTCGAAATCAGGGTCGCGCTTGATCCATTCGTAATCCTCGAGACCAGCAGCAATGGAATTCCTTAATGACTCCACGGCAAGCTGTTTCTCTCCGATGCGCGAATAGAAGCACGCACCGTTATACATCATCAACGAATCTCCGGGACTGAGATCAAGCGCTTTCGTCGCCTCTTTTTTTGCCTCTTCGATTCTCCCAACGTGAGCCAAATCGATTGCATAGTAAATGTGCGAGCGTGCATCGTCGGGATGCTGCGCCAGGTATCGCGGATAGACCTGCAGCAACGTCTCCAGAATCTGGTCATGTTTTTCCTTTTCTCCCAATCGCTCATAGACAACACGAAGATCACCGTACGCCGTGTGAAAATTAGGATTCAGCTCGATTGCTTTTTTATGCATTTCGGCCGCTTCCCGGTCCCGATCTGCAATATGGTATGTCCTCCCGAGAATCCAATATCCCGTGAAATTGCCCGGATCGAGCTCGATTGCCTTCTTGCATGCTGCCATCGCTTCATCCAAAGATTTCTTGCTCATGTATGCGACACCGAGCGCCGCGTAGGCCTCAGAGAGCGTCGGATCATACATCAGACCCTTGAGGCAGGATTCAATTGCCTTCTCAATCCAGATGTCTTTCGTGTCATAATCATAATGGAGCGTGGCGTATGCTTCTCCGAGCCCCGCGTAGGCCACGGCATAGCGAGGATCCAATTCAATCGCCTTCTGGAAAAGTTGAATCGCGAATTGAACGCCGTTCTTCGTCCGGCGATACAGGAAGTCCCTTCCCCTCAGGTAACAATCAAAGGCCTCGGCATTAACCGTGGATCTTCTGGTGAGCACCACCTTTTCGGTGGGAGTGAGCTTCAGCATCAAGGCTTCGACGATCTGCTTCGAGACTTTTTCCTGGATATCGAACACGTCCGCCAGCATCCCTTTGTACGAATCTGCCCAGAGCTGGCGGTCGCTCTCCACATCGACAAGCTGGACGGCGATGCGCAGGTTGTCTTGAAATTTTCGCACACTGCCTTCCAGAATATACCTTGCACCGAGTTCTCTGCCAATTGTCTTGATGTCTTTCTTTGTCCCTTTATACTGCATCGAGGTTGTGCGCGACACGATCTCAACGTTGTTGAGCCGTGACAAATGTACGATGAGCTCCTCGGTCAACCCGTCGCTGAAATATTCATTCTCCTTGTCGGAGCTGATATTACTGAACGGCAACACCGCAATTGCAAGTTGCTTGGTTGAAGCCGCAGTATGCTCGATTTCGGTTCGAACAGCTTCGAGAGTTTGAATTACTTCGTCCATGCTCTGAAACCGCTGCGACCGGTCTTTCATCAGCATTTTCCTTACGACAGAGTCCACCGACGGAGGAATCTTTCGGTCAAGCGCGCTGGGCGCCGGCGGTTCCTCATTGCCGATAAGGTACAGTAATCCGGCTTCATGCTCGGACTTGAACGGCAGATCAGCCGTCAGCATTTCATACACGGCCACTCCCAACGACCAGATGTCCGTGCGATGATCGGTCGTAACTCCCTGAGCCTGTTCCGGAGACATGTAGGACAACGTCCCCACTGATGTTCCGGTCCTCGTAATGCCCCTGCTCCCTTTGAGCTTTGCCAAACCGAAGTCCATGATCTTAATATGACTGTTGCCGGTGAGCATGATGTTCTGCGGTTTGATATCACGATGAGTGATATGCTTGTCATGTGCCGCCTTCAGTCCGTGCGCCGCCTGAAGCGTCCAGTCGATTGCCTGAAGGACCGGTATCCCGGTTCCGGTCTTAAGCTCCGTCAGGTGGGCTTTGAGCGTTTGTCCCTCAATATACTCCATGACGAGGAACATTGGGCTGTGTTGTTCGTCGATTTCATAAACACTCAGAATGTTGGGATGATTCAATGCCGCAGCGGCTTTCGCCTCCTGCAAGAACCTCGCTTTGTTCTCCTCGGCGCTTGATACTTGCGACGAAAGAACTTTGATCGCAACGAAGCGGTCGAGCTTCAAATCCTGGGCTTTATACACTATGCCCATCCCGCCCTCGCCGAGTTTCTCGAGAATCTTGTAGTGGGAAATTGTGGTTCCGATCATGGCTTTGTCATTGGTCATTTGTCACTGGTTACTGGTTACTGGTCATTGGTCACTGGTCACTGGTTACTGGTTACTGGTTACTGGTTACTGGTTACTGGTTGCTGGTTACGGGTTACGGGTTACCGGTTACTGGTTACCGGTTACTGAGTACTGGTTTTTGGTTCCTCTCACTCATAACTTTTCACTCTTGACTTTTCACTTTTAACTTACTGCCTCTCTGATTGCCGTTTACTCTTCCTATCATGTAAGCTCCATTACTCCGGTATTCCAGTACTCCATCACTTCTTTCTCCCCTGCTCCTCCTCTCCCCATCTCATCATCTCAACGACTCACCTACTCAACTACTCCCCTACTTCCCCTTCAACAACTCCACATACCCCGGCTCGCTACGGATGTTTTCGAGGTCGGGATCGCGCTTGATCCATTCGTAGTCGACCCATCCGGCAATAATAGCATTCTTGAGAGTTTCCACCGCAAGTTTCTTTTCGCTTAAGGACGCGTAAAAACACGCGGCGTTGTAGAGCGCGACGGTATCGCCGGGGCTCAGCTCGATCGCTTTCGCCGCTTCCACTTTCGCCTCTCCCACTTTCCCGGTCTGGGCCAGGTCGAAGGCGTGGAACATATGTGCGCGGGCATCGTCCGGATGTTGCAGCAAATAGCGTGGATACATGCGCAGAGAATCCTGGAGCGTTTCGTCCTTCTTCTCCTTCTCGCCCAGACGCTCGTACATCATTCGCAGGTCGCCATACGCAGTATAGAAATCCGGATTGAGCGCGAGAACTTTTTTGAACAGGTCGACCGCCTTTTTATCCTGATCCATGTTGTGGTAGATTCTTCCCAATATCCAGTGGGCGATATGGTTGTTGGGATCGAGCTCGATCGCCTTGTGACCCGCGGTGAGCGCGTCATCAAACACTTTCTTGTTAAAATAGGCTACCGCAAGCGCGGCAAACGCTTCCGACAGCGTCGGATCATACAATTGAGCCTTCAGGCTCGACTCTATTGCTTTCTCCAGCCATACATCTTTGCGCTCGATATATTGATAGAGATAGGCGTATGCTTCACCAAGCCCTGCGTAGGCAGCAGCATATCGTGTATCGAGCTCGATTGCTTTTTGAAAAAGCTGTATGGCGATCTGGAGATTGCTCTTCGACGTGCGATAGAGGAATCCCCTGGCCCGCAGGTAATAGTCGAACGCTTCAGCATTCACCGTTGAGCGCTTTGTGAGCGCCACCTGCTCGCGCGGGGTGAGCTTCACCATCAGCGCATCGACAATCTGCTTGGATACCTGCTCCTGGATGTCGAACACGTCGGCAAGCTTTCCCTTGTATGTCTCCGCCCACAGCTGCGCGTCGGTCTCGACGTCGATGAGCTGTGCCGTAATCCGGAGGTTATCCTGAAACTTTCTCACATTTCCTTCGATAACGTAACGGGCGTCGAGCTCCCTGCCGATGGTCTTGATGTCTTTCTTGGTTCCTTTGTATTGCATTGAGGAGGTCCTGGAGACCACCCGGATATCCTTCAGCCGCGACAGGTTGGCGATAAGCTCGCCCATCAGGCCATCGCAGAAGTAATCGCTTTCCTTTTCGGGACTGATATTGTCGAACGGAAGGACGGCAATCGCCTTGGTCTTCGCCGTCGACGTCGCGGTTTCGATTTCCTTCTTCACCGCGTCGATCGCGCTTAGCACCTCGCCCACATTCTGGTAGCGTCTGCCGGGATCTTTCTCCAGCATTTTCTTCACGACATTATCGACCTGATGGGGAATCTTCAAATCGAGCGTGCTCGGCTGCGTGGCGTCTTCGTTGATGATGAGGTATGAGATGCCGGCCTCGTGTTCGGCTTTGAACGGAAGTTCCGCGGTGAGCATTTCATAGAGCACGACGCCGAGCGACCAGATGTCTGAGCGGTGGTCGACAGGAACTCCCCGCGCCTGTTCGGGGGACATGTAGGAAAGCGTGCCCAGCGAAGAGCCTGTCCGCGTGATCGTTGCGGAGCTCTTGAGCTTCGCCAGCCCAAAGTCCATGATCTTCACGCCGCCGCTGGCTGTCAGCATGATATTCTGCGGCTTGATATCGCGATGAACAATGTTCTTGGCGTGTGCGGCCTTCAATCCGTCGGCGACTTGAATCGCAAACGCGAGCGCCTGGGGGACGGGAATGCCCGGTCCGGTTTTCAGGTTCGTCATGTACGACTTCAACGTCTGACCGTCGAGCAGCTCCATGACGAGACACATCGTGCCGGCTTCGTCGATGACCTCATAGACGCCGAGAATGTTGGGGTGATTCAGTGCCGCTGCGGCTTTTGCTTCCTGCATGAAGCGAGTCTTGTTCTCCGGAGATCCGGAGAGATCCTGCGGAAGGAACTTGATTGCGACGAGGCGATCGAGTGTCGTGTCCTGCGCTTTGTACACGACGCCCATGCCGCCCTCGCCGATTTTCTCCAGAATCTTATAATGTGAAATAGATTGGCCGATCATAGTAATGTCATTTGTCATTAGTCATTGGTCATTGGTCATTGGTTACTGGTTTCTGGTTTCTTGTTACCCGTACTATGAATTTTTCACTTTTAATTTTTCACTTTTAACTTACTGCCTCACTGATCTGCTGTTTACTCTTCCCATCACGTAAGCTCCATTACTATTATTCCGGTACTCCATCACCCCATCACTCCATTTCTCCCCTGCTCCTCATCCCCCCATCTTATCATCTCACCTACTCAACTACTCATCTACTCACATACTGCCATTCTCGAAGAGTCAATCTAACCCCACCTTCACCCTCTGCTCCTCAAAAGTATCACCGAACTTCACCCACACCACCTTTGCCGCCTTATCATATCTCCAACCGCTTCGAGAGGTCGCGAATTTTCCGGAAGTCGTTGACGATAGTTTTGCCTGGTCGAGGGAAACTGCAGAAGGTTCCGTTAGGACATCGTTCACCTTCAGGACTATCGACCGTTTCGGGGGACGAAATGTTCCCTCGGGTTTGGAGAT
>DASYTP010000215.1:0-4330 GCA_036002145.1 Bacteroidota bacterium
GACATGACCGATCAAAGAGACGCTGAAGAGCTGATTCGAAGAAGCAATGAGCAGCTTACATCGAAGGTGCAGGAGCTCGAGAAACTTAACAGGATCATGATGGGACGTGAGGACAGGATCATCGAGCTCAAGGCGGAAATCAGGGCACTGAAGGTGAGGCAATCGATGCTGGATGCTGGATCCTAGATCCTCGATGCTGGATGCTGGTGTCGCGTGTCGGGAATTTGTTGATTAAGTCCCGTAGGGACGACCTGTTTATAGTTAATTGTTATCCGTTATAATCCCAAATCGCACGGCGGTTTGGGGCTAAAGCCCAGCCTTGTTCTTCGCTTGTTCCCATGACCTGCCACGAAGTGGTGGCTTCGCCAAAGGTCGTGGCAATTACCAAGAGTTCAAAAGTTTGCTTCGATACAAACATACCAACGTACTAACATACTAACGTACTAACCTACTGACCTACTGCTCCTACTTGCTTTTTCCCCCATTTTTGTCAATATTTTGCCTTCATGCTTTCAACTGCTATTTAATCAAATCCGAAGAGACTGGAGGTACCTCCTATGGCTGAATGCGTTCGAGCGCTGTTACTCACGGGCATCTCCCTGCTTCTTTCCACTTCACAGCTTCAGGCGCAGGCGGATACGACCGACCTGACGAAACTCAGTCTTGAGGAGCTCGTGAACATTACCGTCACATCCGTGTCGAAACGGGAAGAGAAACTTTCCGAGGCTGCGGCTGCCGTCTACGTGATCACACAGGAGGACATGATCCGCACCGGCCTGACCAGTATTCCGGAAGCGCTGAGGATGGTCCCGGGCGTGCAGGTTGCGCAAATCGATGCTAATAAATGGTCCATCACTTCCCGGGGCTTCAACGGGCGCTTCGCAAACAAACTCCTCGTGCTCATCGATGGCCGAAGCGTCTACTCGCCATTATTTTCGGGCGTTCACTGGGACATTCAGGATGTTCCCGTGGAAGACATCCAACGCATTGAAGTGATCCGGGGACCCGGGGCGACGCTCTGGGGAGCGAATGCCGTGAACGGCGTCATCAATATCATTACAAGGAGTGCAAAGGAAAACCGCGGCGGGATCGTGACGGGCGGAGGAGGCACCGAAGATCAGGGGTTCGGAAGCATCCATTACAGCGGTCCCCTCAGCAGCGATGCGCGCCTCCGTGTTTATGGAAAAGGGTACAAGAGGGATAACGGCGTTACTTCCTCCGGCGATGACGCTTCCGACAACTGGAAAATGTACCGGGGCGGCTTCCGCACCGATTGGGATCCAGGAGAAGGCGATTTGTTCACATTCCAGGGGGACGTCTACGACGGAGATATGCATCAAGGGTTGACAGTTCCATCACTCACGGCTCCGTACAGCCGATCATTCATCGACAATGTAAAGGTGTCGGGCGGGAATCTGCTCGCCCGCTGGAACCACGGTTTTTCCGATCATGGCGATCTCAAGTTCCAGCTGTATTTCGACCGGACGTATCGCGAAGACAGCCTTTATACAGAATCCCGGAACACGTTCGATCTCGATTTCCAGAACGGGTTTTCCGCGGGCGCGCGACAGAAGATTATCTGGGGGTTAGGATATCGTTCCAGTGCCGACCAACTCACCAACAGCATCACCGCGTCCTTCGACCCTCGGGATCATCAACACAATCTTGCAAATGTGTTCGTACAAGACCACGTCACACTTGTGGATAGCAGCCTCTTCGTTACGCTTGGATCAAAGTTTGAGTACAACGATTACACAAAATGGGAGATTCAGCCGAACGCGCGTGTCCTCTGGACGCTGCAGAGCAACCACACAAGCTGGGCGTCTGTTTCGCGTGCGGTGCGGACACCCTCCCGTGCCGAAGAAAATGTCCATGCCAACCTTGCTGCTCTCCCGGACACGAATACGGGCCTGACGTACCTTATCATGATCGCAGGCAACAGCGACTTCAAGTCTGAAGAGCTTCTTGCCTACGAAATCGGTCACCGCTACGAACCGGTCGAAGGGCTCTCGTTGGACGTTACGGCATTCTACAATATCTACAAGCATTTGCGCACCGGAGAACCCGGTCTTCCCTCACCCCTCTCCCCCTCCGTGATCGTTCTTCCGATCCAATTCGACAACAGGATGGATGGTGAAACGTACGGCATAGAATTCGCTGGGAGCTGGCGTCCGCTGGATTTCTGGAAATTGAACGCCGGGTATACATCGCTCAGAGTTCAATTGTATCCCTATGCATCGAGCCAGGATGTCAGCCCGGAGGATCAGGCGGGCGATACCCCGCGGCACCAATTCCATTGCCGGTCGTATCTGAACATTGCGCGCAACCTCGAACTCGATGCTGCACTTTATTACGTTGACCCTCTGGCTCACAACGCCATCCCCGCGTATACGCGCCTCGATTGCAGAGTCGGCTGGCACATGACGGATGCCGTGAGCATGAGTTTCGTGGTTCAGAATATCCTCGATGCACACCACCCGGAATTCGGCACCTCGCCACTCGATGGGTCGGCAGCGGAAGTGCAGCGAGGCGGCTATGGAAAAATAACGGTAAGGTTCTAATGACCAGAGAGAATAACATCTCTGTGGCCCTCCACGACCTCTGCGACTCCGCGTTATAGATTATGATTTCAAACGCCGAGACGCAGAGAAAGCACAGAGGATGTAAGACCGGCCTGATCCACGATTCCGCTGGACGGGGACGAGTCGGTGGTCGTCACATTATTTGCCTGCTGGCTCTGGCGGGTTTCACGACACTGATCGGCTTCGCACAGAGCCGTCCGCCGACCGAGTATCAGATCAAGGCGGTCTTCCTCTTCAACTTCACCAGGTTTATAGAATGGCCGGCGAATTGGGGAAGGGAGAACCAGCCAATATGTATCGGAATTCTCGGGGAAGATCCCTTCGGGTCAACGCTCGACAACACCATAAAAGGAAAAACCATCAACGGGCGCGGATTGACGATTAAGCGGTCCCGGGAATTTCAGGATTTGCGCGGCTGCCAAATTCTTTTTGTCAGCTCCTCGGAGAAGAGAGATCTTCCTAAAATATTCGAGAGATTGGGGAATGCGAGCATGCTTACCGTCGGAGAGACAAATAATTTCGCAACATCGGGAGGGATGATTAATTTTGTCCTGGAAGACGAGAAAGTGCATTTCGAGATCAATGTCGATGCCGCCGAGCGGGCGGGGCTGAGAGTCAGCTCACAATTGCTGAAACTGGCGCATCTCGTCAGCGACAAGGAGAAGCGGTGAGATGAAGCGACTGCAGGACATATCCATCAAACAAAAGCTTGTAACGATCATCATGCTGACAAGCGGCGTCGCGCTGCTGCTGGCATCCGCGGGATTTCTTGCCGTTGAATTCTTCATATTGCGGACCGAGATGACGCGCGAGTTATCAAGCCTTGCTCAAATTATCGGAACGAACAGTGCCGCAGCCCTCACGTTCGGCGATAAGCGATCCGCGGAAGAGACGCTCACCGCTCTCAGGGCCCAGCAACACGTCGTTTCGGCGTGTATCTACGCCGCCGACGGAGACGTATTCGCCAGGTACACACGTGAAGGCGCCGCAGCCAATCTCTCACCGCCCGCGGTTCGTGAAGACAGTTACAGCTTCAGCGCGGAAAACCTCGACGTGTTTCACGAAATTCTTCTCCAGTCCGAGAAAGCAGGCACCGTGTACATTCAGTCCGATCTCGCCCCCATGTACTCGCGGCTCAAGAGAGACGCAGGAATTGTGCTGGGAGTTATGCTGGTGTCCTCCTTCGTCGCATTCGTGCTTTCATCGAAGCTGCAGCGGGTCATTTCCGAACCCGTCATGCACCTGGCGGCAGTGGCAAAGACCGTGGCGGCAGACAAGAACTACTCCATTCGCGCGGCGAAGCACGGTCAGGATGAGCTGGGTCAGTTAATCGAGGGATTCAACGACATGTTGACTCAGATCCAGGAGCGAGACGTCAAGCTCCAGAGGGCTCACGACGACCTGGAACATCGCGTAGACGACCGGACGAAAGAGCTGCAGGTGGAAATCGCCGGGCGAAAACGGATCGAGGAGGCGCTGGAACGGCAGGCGGAAGAACTGCAGCGATTCGCCTACGTGACGTCGCATGATCTGCAGGAGCCGTTACGGATGGTCGCGAGTTATACCGAGCTCTTGTCGAGACGCTACAAGGGCAGGCTGGACGCCGACGCCGACGAGTTCATCGCCTACGCGGTGGACGGTGCACACCGGATGCAGAGCTTGATCCACGGGATACTCACCTATTCGCGCATCGATTCACAGGGCAAGAGTTTTGCCCAGGCGAGCTGTGAAGCCGTACTGGATCGTTC
>DASYTP010000216.1:0-6420 GCA_036002145.1 Bacteroidota bacterium
GAATACAATTCGCAGGCACAGGTCTACTGGCCAAGCATTGGAGGTGAATCAGATATCCGCAGCTCGGGCATTCTCGACCTCATCCTCATCGCCCATCTTGGCAATGCGTACTTGCATCTTGTATTAGAGAATTTGTTGGATAAGAAATATGTCACCACCACGTTCTACCCGATGAACGAACGAAATCTGCGGTTTGGGGTGAGCTGGGATTTTTTGGATTAGGGAATGGAGATGGGAGAAATGTCCGCCAGAGGCGGATGCGCCTCCGGCGCAGAGTAATGGATTGTTGGAATAATGGAATGATGGAAAAAAGTTGGTATGAAATTCACAACCTGTAAACTGTAACCTGTAACCCGTAACCTGAATCCTGAATCCTGAATCCCGAACCCCGAATCTTGAATCCCGAATCTCAATACCCTAACCTCAAACTGGCGCGGAGCGCCATGGCGCCAAAGGCGCTCACGGGAACCTCCACCGTAACCATCTTCGGCAGTTCCCGCCTCCGGCCGGAGGATCCTGAATACCGGATTGCCCACGATCTCGGGGCTCTGTTGGCACAAAACGGGTACACGATCTGCAACGGCGGATACGGCGGATCGATGGAGGCGACGGCGCGGGGAGCGAAAGAGCATGGCGGGAGGACGATCGGCATCATCACCGGGATGTTCAGCACCACTGCGAATCCTTTCATCGATACGATTGTTGTGACGCAGACGCACGCGGAACGTCTCATGAAATTGGTGGAGACAGGCGACGCGTACGTTGTGCTCAAGGGCAGCACAGGAACCCTCCTCGAGCTTGCGATGGTCTGGGAATATCTCAACAAAGGCATCCTGAAGAACAAACCGATCATCGTCCTCGGGGAGTTCTGGAAGCCTGTCATCGACACGCTGAAAGGAGAGCTTGCGTGGGAAGGCGCGGGAGATGCGGCGGCCCATGTGACGATCGCGCACTCTCCTGAGGAATGCGTTAAGGCATTGAACCGGCGGATGCATCACTCATGAAATATTCTTCATTGCTATTCTTGTATCTTGGAACCCTCTCTCCCTTCCCGGTCCTCGCGCTTCAACATCGTCCGGCCATCATCGCCCACCGCGGTGCTTCAGCATCCGCGCCCGAAAATACCCTCGAAGCATTCAGACTCGCATTGGAGGAGGGCGCCGATATCCTCGAGCTCGACGTCCGCCAAACCAGGGACAGCCAGCTTATCGTTATCCACGATGAGACAATAGATCGCACCACGAACGGCAAAGGTAACGTTAAGGACATTGCGTACGAAGATCTTCGGCGCTACGACGCAGGCTCCTGGTTCGGGAGCGGCGCGTTCTCCGGCGCCCGGATCCCCCGGCTGGAAGACGTCATCGGGGCGCTCGACACAACAACACAACTCCTCATTGAGATCAAGGACGGTTCGGACGTTTATCCGAACATCGAGCAACGCGTCGTAAACTGTGTCGAGAAGAACCGCCTTGAGAAGCGCAGCGTTATCAAATCGTTCGACGACGAGATTCTCAATGCTGTTAGAGGCATACATGCAACTCTCCCACTCCTCAAAGTTTTCGTTGTTCAATTTCCTGCGTTGAGAATCACGATCGGACGCGGGATCGCTTTCGGGAATGTGATGGAAAAGAATGTCCAGTATCTCCAACCTCACTGGCTGGGCCTGACAAAGCGGTTTGTGGAGGCTGCACACGATAAGGGCTTCAAAGTTTTTGTCTGGGATGTCAATACCGAATCGCGCATGCGGAAAATGATTGAGTTTGGCGTGGACGGCATAGAGACGGACCATCCGGCGGCACTTCGCAAGCTCCTACCGTTGAGGGACGAATAACAGGCCCGAACTCATTCGCCGTACACTTGACACACGACGGTATTTTTTGTACTATCCTGCCGAGGTTGCCGGACGATTTGCCGTCCTTTTAACTTTTCAAGGGGATTTTCGTAAACATCAGCAACCGTGAGGAGAAGTGTATGAATCAAACCGTATACCAGCCGCCTATGGCGCCACCCCAGCATGCCGTTACTTACGCCGGCTTTTGGAAACGCTTCGCTGCGTATCTTATCGATAAGATCGTCATCTCGGTTGGTGCGGGTATTATCCTCGTACCATTCATGATATTCTTCGGCCTGGGCATCGCCTTCAATATCGAAGAGATGGAAACAGATCCGGGAATGTTTATCGCGTTCATCGGCGCTTACTTCATGCTCATCGTTGTCCTGTTAGGTCTGCAATGGATATACTTCGCATTGATGGAATCAAAAAAAGGGGCAACGCTCGGGAAGATGGCCCTCGGCATAAAGGTGACAGACATGAGCGGAAATCCCGTATCGTTCGCAAGAGCTTCAGGAAGATACTTCGGAAAAATTCTTTCCGGCCTGACACTCGGCATCGGTTATATTATCGCGGGGTTCAGTCAACAGAAGCAGGCGCTGCACGACATCCTGGCGAAGACGCTCGTCGTGAATAAATACTACTGACGATGCGAGCTCTCCCGCTGCTGTGCACGATCCTCTTCGCAGGTATGTGCATCGCGCAGCCGGTGTTATTCCCGACTCCGCTCAGCCCCCGCATCGCCAACTACAACATCGACGTCCGCCTCGACGTCCAGACCCGCACGCTCAAAGGACGCGAGACCCTCCTCTGGTTCAACAAATCTGCCGACACGATCCGCGAGCTTCAATTCCATCTCTATCTCAACGCGTTTCGCAATACCAAATCGACGTTCATGAAAGAATCGGGCGTCTCGGTCCGCGGAACAAAAATCGACGAGGATGGATGGGGATTTATCAATGTCGGGAACATTACAACAGCCTCAGGGGAGAATGTAACGCAGCAGTTGCAGTACATCCACCCGGACGATGATAATGAGAACGATAAGACCGTCGGTCGACTGCCGTTGTCGCAAGGACTTGCGCCGGGAGATTCCATCCTCCTGAATATCGATTTCCTCGACAGAATGCCTCAGCCCCCATTCGCCCGAACGGGCGCAAAAGAAGAATATTACTTCATCGGTCAGTGGTTCCCGAAAGTCGGAGTCTATATCGATGGAAAATGGAACTGTCACCAATTCCACGCGACGACGGAATTCTTCGCCGATTTCGGAGTGTATAATGTGCACATGACCGTTCCGGAAAAGAACATCCTCGGAGCCACCGGCATCCAGGTGGAAGTGAGAAATAACGGCGACGGTACCGCGACACACTTCTATCACGCGGAAGACGTGCACGATTTCGCCTGGACAACGAGCCCGGAGTTTGTGGAGTTCACGGGAGAGGCGGAAGGAGTTAAGATACGTGCGCTCATGCAGCCGGACCATATCGATCAGGGGGCGCGGCATATCGAAGCGGCGAAGACTGCCATCACGTACTTCCATAAGTGGTATGGAACCTATCCATTTCCGAATCTCACCGTGGTCGACCCCCGACGGGGGGCTGCGGGATCCGGCGGCATGGAATATCCGACACTCATCACCGCCGGTACGAGCTATGGAATGCCGGAAGGTCTCCGTTTTGTGGAACTGGTCGTCATCCATGAATTCGGCCATAACTATTGGTACCATCTCCTCGCGTCCAATGAATTTGAGGAAACCTGGATGGACGAGGGAATCAATACCTACACAGAATATCAGATCATGAACGACCGCTATGGCCCGACAGGCGACGGTATTGATTTATTCGGACTGAAGATTAACGACCAGCAATTATTCCGCAGCCAATACCTCCTCCTCCCCGACGTTGACCCGGCGGTCCGCAATGCCTGGCAGTATTACTCGGGGGGAAGTTACGGCACAAATTCCTACGTGAAACCCGGATTGCTCCTCTCCACCCTCCACAACTATCTCGGGAAGGAGACGATGCTCAAGATCATGCGCACGTACGTTGAGCGCTGGAGTTTCAAACATCCAAAGAGCAAGGATTTTATCGCGGTAGCGAATGAAGTATCCGGTCAAAACCTCGATTGGTTTTTCGATCAGGCGCTGTATACCAACGCTGTTCTGGATTATGCGGTTGACCAGGTGAGCACCAGGCCGGTGCCGAAGAACAGGGGCTTTGATATCACCAGATCGGTCGATAGCCTTGCTGCGGGGAGCAACGAAGGCAAAGAATCCGAAGGCATAAGCTCATCCGATAGTACGACAATGTACCTTAGCGAGGTGAAGATCCGCAGACTCGGGGCGTTCAAATTTCCCGTTGAGCTTGAAGTGAGGTTTGAAAACGGCGAGACGACCAGGGAGAAATGGGATGGGCTGGAGCTCTGGAAAAAATTTACTTACACCAGATCAAGCAGGCTCGTGTATGCCACCGTGGATCCCGACCACAAGGTGGCACTCGACGTAAACTTTACCAACAACAGCAAGACGATCGCCACGCATGAATTGGGCATTGATAAGGTTGCGGTCCGTTTCCTGTTCTGGGTACAATCGATGCTTGATCTGCCTGAATGGCTGAATATCACCGCATTATTCGACGGATTGTTTTGATTGAATAATCACACGATGCTCTCTAGTTTGCTCAAAGGAATCAAGCTCTCACTTCACAACCGGCGATTGATCTTCGTGTATTATCTCGCCAACCTCGTTTTCGCTTTAATCGTCATGGTCCCCTTCCGGTCGACGCTAATGAGCTTCGCGGGCAACACGCTCATGGGGGAGAAGCTGGCTGGCAGGATGGATATGGACTTCGCAGTTGAATTCATAGTCAGGAATAGCACGACGCTTGGTTCATTGACGTTTCTCCTGCTGGTTGCAGCATGGTTATACTGGATTTTCAACCTTTATTTATCCGGCGGCGCCTACGTAGTTCTCGCGAGCGGAGAGACATATGATCCGGTGAGATTTTGGGGAAATGCAGGAAACTATTTCGGAAGATTTATCAGACTCTTTCTCTGGAGCATCCCGCTCCTTGTCGTTTTCTACTGCATCCAGTTCGTCGTGCCGCTCGTCGTGCGCCTCGTTTGGGGAAGCGATCCTTATCAATCTATCCTCTGGTGGTCTCGGTGGGTGCGGGTCGGGCTGGCATACTGGGGCATATTGATGTACTTGATTGTCTTCGATTATGCAAGAATTTTCGCAATCATGACCGACGAGCCGGGCATGGGTAAAGCATTACGACGAGGTTTCAGATTCTCGTTCAAACACGTTGTCACGACGTTCGGTATCTCGCTGACGTTGTTCGCGACAGGATTCCTGATGCTTCTGGTGTATAACCCGCTCGCCGATGCACTGCACGCGCCGAACGTCTTCGCCATCGTTGCGTTGCTTATCGTCCAGCAAACATACATTTTCCTTCGTATGGCGCTGCGATTGACGCTGTATGCAAGTCAGGCGCATTTGTACCAGAAGCACCATCCAAAGAGAACGGAGGAAAAACTTGACTCGATCCAGAGCGTGGTGATTCAACCGGCTAGCGAATAAAGGCAGTCTGAGATGAAAAAAACAATTACGATCATCCTTGCATGCTTCTCTTGTGCGGTCTCCGGCCAGTCTCAATCACCCTCCCTCCTCGACCCCAAACTCCGGGACCTGTTCCATGAAGCGCTGAGCGGTGAAATGGCAAAGGAACACGTTATCGCCATAACTCGCCACCACCGCATCCAGGGCTCGCGAGGATATCGCGCGGCGGCGCAGTATGTGCTCGGGAAACTGAAGGAGTACGGATTCTCTGAGAAGGATGCATACATTGAGTCATACAAGTCGGATGGTAAAGTGCAATATCAGACATGGCAATCCCCCTCCGGATGGGATATCACTTCGGCAGAGCTTCGGATGGTGCAGCCCGACACTGAGCGCATCGTCGGCTACCCCGAAATCCCCATGAGCGTAATTACTTATTCGAATACCGGCGATGTCACCACGGAGCTTGTGTGGGTGGGGAGCGGCGAGAGCGATGATGATTACAAGGGCAGGGATGTCAGGGGGAAATTCGTCCTCGCCACCGGTTATGGCGGCAGCGTGCACCGGCTCGCTGTTTTGAAATACGGCGCGAAAGCAGTCGTCTGCTACCTGGACGATGATCGAGCAAAATTGTATCCGGATATGCTCCAATATACGGGGATGTGGCCGCGCACGGAAGAACTCGACCGCGTCACCTTCGGCTTCAATCTCACCAACAGGCAGGGAACAAAACTCAAGCAGCTCCTGGAGTCGGGAAAGAAAGTTGTCCTGCACGGCGAAGTGAAGGGCATCGGGCTTGAGCCGTTCTGGATGGATGTCGTTGTTGCACACATCCGCGGTACAGACAGAGCAGACGAGGAACTTGTCTTCAGCGCGCACCTCGATCACCCGAAGGAATCCGCCAACGATAACGCCAGCGGCTCGGGGGCAATCCTCGACATCGCCCGCACGCTCAAAGAGTTGATCGATAACGGACGCCTGCCGAAACCCGGCCGCTCCTTCCGTTTCCTCTGGGTACCGGAATGGT
>DASYTP010000217.1:0-3905 GCA_036002145.1 Bacteroidota bacterium
AATGACCGGCTTCCTGTCGGGAAATGTTCCCTGGAGAGCCGAGAGAATCTTCTCCCGTATTGCGTTGAGGTCCCCGCCTGTCTGGGTACGCATAAGAATCCTGTTGGGATCGCCGTAGGTCTTGAGCTCATTTTTTTCAAACCCGGCCTTGTCCATCATTGTGCGGACTTCGCTAATGTCAGGTGCAGGCTGAAACTGGGTAATCACTTCGGTTCCGCCGGTGAAATCGATCCCGTAATCGAGGCCGCCTTTCAACGGAATTGAAATCAGGCCGACGGCGATCACGGCGAGGGAAACTGTGTAACACAATTTCCGCTTCCCCATGAAGTCAATGTTTGTTTTCTTGAAAAATCTCATTTGGTTTCCCCGTTGAAGGATTATCCGAAGCTCACGGCCGTGCCGCGCTCGGTTAAGATATCGAAGATCACCCGCGTAATGATGATGGCGCTGAACATACTGGCGACAATGCCGATCATCAGCGTCAGTGCAAACCCCTGGATGGGGCCGGTGCCGAACTGGTACAGGATTACACCGGTGATAAATGTCGTCAAATTGGAATCAAGAATAGCGGTGAATGCCTTGGCGTATCCGGTGTCGATCGCCGCGGCGAGTGTTTTTCCTGTAACCGATTCTTCGCGGATGCGTTCGAAGATCAAAACGTTTGCATCGACAGCGACCGCCATCGTCAGGATGATGCCCGCGATGCCCGGGAGCGTCAGGGTTCCCTGAAATCCGGCCAGTACTGCCAGCGTGAAAAGGAGATTGATAAGGAGCGCGAGGTCGGCCATCGCTCCGCCGGATTTGTAGTAAAAAATCATGAAGAGGATCGTCAAACCGAAGGCGAGGAGAGATGAAGTGACACCCTGACGGATAGAATCCTCTCCGAGAGAAGGCCCGACACTTGTTTGCTGTACGATATCGACCGGCGCCGGCAGAGCGCCCGCACGGAGCACGATGGCGAGAAGATTGGCTTCTTCGATACTCTCCATTCCGCTTATCTGCGACCGGCCGCTCGGAATCTTCTCGTTCACCCGCGGGTACGAGTAACACGAATTGTCCATGATCACCGCGACGTGCTTGCCGACGTTCGCCCCGGTAATCCGCGCCCAATCCTTCGTTCCCTTGTCGTCCATGGCCATTTCCACGATGGGCGAGTTGTAGACCGGATCGATGGTCGAGCGAGCGTTCGTAATCACACCCCCCGTGAGATCAGCAATCTTTTTGACCGGGATGAGGGCGAAGTATTTTTTTCCTTCCGACGTGAGCTCAGATTTTGAAGACCATACGAATGTCATATCGGAGGGAATCAATCGCTGGACGTCCGGCCTGCCGAGTATGGCCATGACCCTGGCTTTGTTCTCCTCGGTGACCAATAACTGACCCACGAAATTCTGTTGCGGGGGTGAAGGTGCAATGGCGAAAAACGGGTGCTCCTTCTTCGCCTGCTCCTCCGACAATTGCTCATCGGGAGTTGTCGTGTCGCTTTGCGCCACGTTTTTCGATGTATCTGCCGATGCCGTATCTTCAATCGGCTTTCCCGCCAGTGTCCGATCGATGGCATTGTACACTTTTGCGGCAATTTCCGGGTCGATCAACAGCTTGAATTCGAGTAACGCCGTTCCCTGCAATAGCTGGCGCACTTCGCCTTCCTTGCTCACACCGGGAAGCTCGACAATAATGCGTCTGCCGCCCTGCTTCTGGATCGACGGCTCCGAGACACCGTACTGGTCGACGCGGTTACGGACGATCTCCACTGCCCGATCGATCGCGATGGTCGATTCATCCCGAAGTCTTTTCACAACCTCTTCGTCGGTGTCACGGATGTTGCCGTAGTACCGGCTCATCCGGACCTGTTTCGCCTGGAATTCCTGGTGGAGCATATCGATGAGATCCTTGTCGGAATTCTTCGCTCCTTCCTGCACCACGGCCAGGATTTGGCGGAATTGATCGTCTTTGTTCTTTGCCAGATCATCAAGGAATTTCAGGACGTTTACTTCAAGCACGACACGCATGCCGCCCTGCAAATCCAGTCCGAGTTTAATGCGCGCCGAGCGTGCGTCCCTAATGTCTTTGTCATTCGTCTCAACGAATTTCGCGCTGTCTTCACCCGTCAGGCTCCGGAGTTTCTGGGTGAACTGATAGTCCTTGTAGGTTGGATACAAAAAATAAAGTGAGAGGAGAACGGTAAGGATGATGAAAATAAATTTACCGCGGTTTTTCTTCACGTGAGATTCCTTAACCCCTAACTGGAAAAAATGGTTGATTTAGAGTAGATTCGCCGACTGCGAACAAAAATATAACTCAATTTTCGGACAAAGTCAAAGGACGGCCCGTCACGCGACTCGCTTGCCGCGGGCTGCCGGTCGAATATTTCCCTTGATTCTCTCTTCATGATCTTCCTATATTAAGCTCCATGCTGACCGTACGCTGCGCGAAAGCTCTTCTCGTCATTCAGTTGCTCACTCCCGGTGCGCACGGTGTACTGTCCTCTCAATCGACCTCACAGCCCAAGTACGAAGTGCGGGCCGTCTGGATAACGACCGTCAACGGCCTCGACTGGCCCTCCTCACACGACGCCGCAGAGCAGAAGCGGTCGCTTCGCGAAATGGTGGAGAAGCTGCACGCGGCTCACTTCAACACAATTTTCTTCCAGGTGCGGGGACGAGGCGATGCGCTCTTTCCCTCGAACTATGAACCCTGGGCCGAGGTGCTCACCGGTGTTCCAGGAAAAGATCCCGGATGGGATCCGCTTCAATTCATCATCGATGAGGCCCATACCCGGGCGATGGAGATCCATGCCTGGTTCAATACCTTTTATGTAAAGAGCGGGAAAGGCGATGAACCTTCAACCAGGCCCCGCCATGTGACCGCCCAACACCCGGAATGGATAAATGTCGTTGAAGGAGGGTCCTGGCTCGACCCCGGAATACCCGCCGTGAGGGAGTACGTCCTGAGAGTCGCACTCGATATCGTCCGGCGTTACGATCTCGACGGCATTCAATTTGATTTCATGCGGTATCCGGGAAATCTCTTCGACGACGATGTACCCTTCAAACGTTATGGAGGCAGGCTCACGCGGGACGATTGGAGGCGGGAAAACGTCAATGCATTCATCCGCGCATTCTATGACTCGGCGATCGCAATCAAACCCATCCTGAAGATCGGTTCGACCCCCATCGGCATTTACCGGAATGCCGGTACCATGAAGGGCCGGCAGGGATACGATGAGCTGTTTCAGGATGCCCGTGGATGGCTGAAGGAGAAGGCGAATGACTATGTGGTGCCACAGGTATACTGGTCGCTCGGGAATCAGGCCGGGGATCCGGATTTCAGAGAGGTGACGAAGGATTGGACGTCGCACGCGTACGGCCGTCATGTTATCATCGGCGTCGCCGCCTATAAACCCGACGTGAACAAACATCTCTCCGATCTCATCGACGTGTCGCGGTCGCTGCAAGCCCAGGGCAATTCTTTCTTCCGATACGGAAATATCAAGGATGTGCTTGCACTCGGTGGTCGTTACCGGTATCCCGCCGTGATTCCGCCGATGCCCTGGAAAGATTCAACTGCTCCGAATCCCCCTGCTGATTTGGTTGTCGCCGGAGCAGACAATGGCGCCTTCGAGCTTCACTGGACCGCACCATCGCCGGCGTCCGACGGCGACAGGGCGGCGTACTACAATGTGTATCGTTCAACCGGGACGTCGATCGATATGAACGATCCTGCGAATCTCATTGCGATCATTCCCTCGACAGAACTACACTATTCCGACACGGTTCGTCACGTCGGAAGGCCGCACGTCGCGTATGCCGTAACTTCATCCGACAGGGGACACAACGAGAGCAAGCCGGCCCCCGTACAACGCGTCCTGATACCCCAGGTCGCACAGCTTGCGCAGGAATTCA
>DASYTP010000218.1:0-22240 GCA_036002145.1 Bacteroidota bacterium
ACGTTGCGGGGTCTGAGACTGTTGCTACACAAGCTTCGCGAGTCCGTTACCGTCGTCTACAGATTCCGGCACCAGGACGGCTCGTGGCGATGGATGGAAGGTGTGGGAACGAACATGCTTGACGAGGAGTCGGTTCGCGCGATAGTTGTCAATACAAGAGACATCACTGAACGCAAGACGGAAGAAGAGAAATTATCGCGCAGTGAAAGCCACCTTCGGAGGGCGCAAAGCGTGGGCAAAACCGGCAGCTGGTATGTCGATCTCGAAAAGAATACCCTCGAATGGTCGCAGGAAGTTTATCGCATTTTCGGACGGAATCCCTGGACTTTTCCGGCTACGAATGAGGACTTCTTTGCCTCGGTGCATCCCGAAGATCGTGAAGCCGTGCTCGCGGCATTCGCGGAATCAATTCGAACAGGGAAACGATTTGAGATTGAACACCGTATCATCCTGACGGATGGCAGCGAGCGCATCGTGTTTGAACAAGGCGAGGTCACCCGGGACGACCGCGGCAAGTCCGTCGCCATGATCGGGGTTGTCCAGGATATCTCCGAGCGGAGACGGGCCGAAGAAGAACTCCTCCGTTCCGCAGCCATCATCGCATCATCGGACGATGCGATCTTTACGAAAACTTTGGATGGCATCATCGTTAGTTGGAACCCGGGTGCGGAGAAGATCTACGGCTACTCGGCGGCGGAGATCAGGGGTCGCCCGGTCAGTATTCTTGCTCCACTGGACCGCCAGGATGAATTACCGGCAATCATGACAAAACTCAGGAAGGGAGAGCGTATGGACCACTATGAGACCGTACGCATAACAAAGGAGGGGAAATGTATTGACGTTTCCTTGAGCATCTCCCCGCTCAAAGATTCCCAGGGCAAGATCGTCGGCGCGGCGTCAATCGCCCGTGATATTACGGAAAGGAATATCATCGTCGGTGAAATCCGGAAGCTCAACGAAGAGCTCGAGCGGCGAGTCATGCAGCGGACGGCACAGCTCGAGGCTGCAAACAAAGAACTCGAATCATTCAGCTACTCGGTTTCGCACGATCTGCGTGCCCCGCTCCGCGCGATAGTGGGATTCGGCAAAGTGCTGATGGAAGAACATTCCCGCGATCTTAATGCCGACGGTCAACGCCTCATGAAGGTCATGATTGACAACGGGAACAGAATGGGTGAACTCATCGACGATCTCCTGGCATTCTCCCGATTCCGACGGCAGCACCTTGTGCTTTCCAATGTCGATCTGAATCAGATCGCAAGGGACGTATTCGAGGAAGTTGCTGCCGGAAACAAAGAGCGATCGATTCGCCTTGACTTGCGATATCTCCTTCCTGCCTGCGGCGACCCGGCCTTGATCCGCCAGGTGCTTCAAAATCTCATCTCCAATGCAGTCAAATTCACGAGCCGGAGGGACGAGGCAGTGGTCGAAATAGGCTGCAGCGAAACCGGGAGGGAAGTCACGTATTATGTCAAAGACAACGGGATCGGATTCGATATGCGCTATGTCGATAGACTGTTCGGTGTTTTTCAGCGCCTGCACAGCATGGAGGAATTCGAAGGAACCGGCGTCGGGCTGGCAATCGTCAAGCGGATCGTCGAACGTCATGGTGGCCGTGTCTGGGCCGACGCACGACTGAACGAAGGGGCCACCATCTTCTTCACGCTCACCAACTCCGAACAAATACCTCTTTGCTCCGATGAACCTTGACTTTAGTGCAATCGAAATCCTCATGGTCGAGGATAATCCACACGATGCCGAGCTGGCCCTCCGCGCGCTTTCCAAATATAATCTTTCCAATAAGGTATTCCATGTGAAGGATGGAGCGGAGGCACTCGAGTATGTTTTCGCGGATGGCACCTATATTAAGCGCGACGGTCAGCCGAAATTGATCCTCCTCGATCTCAAACTGCCGAAGGTGGACGGACTTGAAGTTCTGCGACAGGTGAAATCAAATGAGCGCACGAAAATTATTCCTGTCGTCATCCTCACCTCCTCCAAGGAAGAACGGGATATCGTCGAAAGTTACCGACTGGGTGTCAACAGCTACATCGTCAAGCCCGTGGATTTCGAGAAGTTTGTGGATTGCGTTCGCGATCTGGGTATGTATTGGTTGTTATTGAACCAGCCACCCCCGAGGCTGCTCGGGAAATTGTGAAGTACGGTGTCACAGTACTACGTGCCATGGCTCAGAAAACAATAGAACATCCTCGCAGTGGGGGCGAAGAAAAAAGTCTCCGGGTTCTGATCCTGGAAGATATTCCCGCCGATGCAGAATTGGTGGAGCTTGAACTGCGCAAGTCGGGGATTTTGTTCTCCGCCAGGCGCGTTGAAACGGAGAATGAATTCTTCAAGGAAATCGAGAATTTCCGGCCTGACATTGTTCTCGCCGACTACACGTTGCCGCAGTTTACAGGCCTGGAGGCCCTCAAACTTCTAAAGACCCGACAATCTGAACTTCCTTTTATCCTCGTCACCGGTGCGCAATCCGAGGAAGTTGCAGTGGAGTGCATGAAGGAAGGTGCAGATGACTACATCCTCAAGTCAAGCTTGAGGCGCCTTCCCTCTGCCTTCCTGAACGTCCTCGCCAAGAAGGAAGCGGAAATCGAACGAAAGAAAGTTGAAGCGGCCTTGCGACGGAGTGAAGAGCGATATCGGTTGATCACCGAGAATTCCCGGGATCTTATCTGCCTGTTGGATATGCAGGGAAACATCGTCTATGCGAGCCCGGCGTCGCAGGACATCCTTGGATATTCAGCTGCTGAATGCACCATGAATAACTTCTACTCACTCATACACCCGGACGATCGCAGGGATGTGATTGAAGCGGTGCAGGGAGCAATGAAGACGAATGGCGCTATTCGCCTGGAGTTTCGGTACAACCATAAAGCCGGTCAGTGGCGCATCCTCGAGAGCGTCTGGAGTAAAGTTGCCGGCGGGAGTGAAAAGTCCCGCCATGCAGTCATCATCTGCCGGGACATTACCGAGCGGAAGCGATCGGAAGAGCAGTTAAGAAGAACCGGCGAGCAATTACGGGCTCTCTCTGCCCGGTTGCAAAGTATCCGCGAGGAGGAGCGCACAAGGATCGCGCGGGAGATTCACGATGAGCTGGGGCAGGTGCTCACGGCCTTGAAGATTGACGTCTCTGTGCTGGAGCGGAAAGTATCCGGCGGGCTGAATGGGTTCTCCGTCTCAATGCTGAAGGGAGAATTATCCTCGATTGGAAAATTGATCGATACAACGATACATTCCGTGAGGAGAATTGCGACCGAGCTTCGCCCCGACGTGCTTGACAGTCTCGGCTTATCAGAAGCCATACTGTGGCAGGCACAGGAGTTTCAGACCCGGAACGCAATACAATGCCGCGTCAACTTGCCGCCCCAACCACTGCAGCTCGATCAGGAGCGCGCGACGGCAATTTTTCGTATTTTTCAAGAAGCGTTGACAAACGTCGTCCGGCACGCGAATGCAACTCAGGTGGACGTAGCAGTCGAGGAAGAATCAGGAATGATCGTGTTGAGAGTCAAAGACAATGGCAAAGGCATTGCCGAAGGCGAAATTTTTGGGACTAAATCTCTCGGACTGCTTGGTATGCGCGAACGGTCGCACCTCCTCGGCGGAGAGGTTTCCATTTCCGGCCATGGGGGCGAGGGGACCGTCGTTACAGTTCAGGTCCCCTTACAACGGGTTGCGGAGGAGAGGCAGCTGCAATGATCCGGGTTCTCATTACAGACGATCATCCGCTCGTGCGGGAGGGATTGATCAAGATCCTCAGGGAGGAGGTGGACATGAAAGTAATCGGCGAGGCTCAGAATGCCGCGGAGGCGATGGAACATTTGAAACAGCACGACGTTGACGTGTTGATACTCGACATTTCCCTGCCGGGCAAGAGCGGCCTCGATATGCTCAAGGACCTGAAACAGCGTTATCCAAAACTTCGAATTCTTATCCTCAGCATGCATCCGGAAGATCGGTTCGCCAAGAGAGTGTTAAAAACCGGCGCATCAGGTTATATCACCAAGGAGAGTGCCCCGGACCAGCTGGTAAATGCCATTCGAAAAGTATTCGGGGGCGGTAAATATATCAGCCCCGCGCTCGCCGAACAGTTGGCTGCCGGCCTCGAGCTCAATACCGACCAGCCCCTGCACGAGATTCTCTCCGACCGCGAGTATCAGGTGTTGAGTATGATTGCCGGGGGGAAGAAAACCCAGGAGATAGCCGAAAAGCTGTCGCTAAGCCCCAAGACGGTGAACACCTATCGCGCACGGGTTCTTCAAAAAATGCATATGAGGACGAACGCAGAACTCATCCACTATGCCATTGAACACGGATTAGTAGACTAAGCCTCCCCGGATCCATCCGCAGTTCCTAACCCTAAAATTCCATCCCCTTTTCGTTTCTCAGAAGCCCTTCCGATCAGTACGTTTTGAAGGGAGATGCAAAGCCGTGTTCATTCAGGACACGGGCTCTCCCGATCCATCCGATTCAGTTGCCCGGCGCCAACATCTGACCCGAAATCTGCTCATTTTAGCCGTAATAAGCGTCAACCCACGCGAACTGTGTAGTCGTTTTGCCCACAAACTGATACTTCATCTCACTACAAAACAATCCGATTTTCACCGATACCGCGGGAGCCGGGGGCATGGTATCTTAAACGCAATCCTCAAGTGACCCGCGCCACAGATCAGGAGAAACCTCGCGAACGAATAGGAGAAAAGGTTATGAAAGTCTTAATCGCGGATGATTCACTGCTCTTATGCGCAAGATTGATCTCGATGTTGGCGGAGTTTGAAGAAGTTGAATTCGTCGGGCCGGCACGAAATGCCCTTCAAGCCACACAGTTGATGAACAAGGCGAAACCGGAAGTCGTTATCCTCGATATACAGATGGGTAAAGACAACGGCATTGATGTGCTGAAGAGAAGCAAGTACGATCAGCCATCCCTCATCGCCATCATGCTCTCCAACCATTCCTCCGTCAACTACAGGAAGAGATGCATGGAAGCCGGAGCCGATTACTTTTTTGATAAATCGACTGAATTTTTCGCTCTCCAGGATCTCTTCCGGGATCTGACTCACCGTCCCCTGCCAACCCAGCTGTACGATTGGACGAACAAGTCTCTTCCCCGTTACTCTGAATAATGCTTTGAAATATTTGAAAGGAAACGCAAGCATGAAGCTCTCCATGCATGACATCAACGCAAAATCTTCTCCAGCCCGAATTCTGAAAACCACAATCTTATTGGCAATAATCACGATCTCCTTTCTCCCCGGATCGCTCCCGGCCCAGTCCGGTCAATGGGTCAGCGCCTATTATGCAGGGTGGAGTCAGGGCTGGAATAACAATGGAGTTCTGCCCGCGGAGGAGATCGACTATTCGGCGGTGACGAATATCATTCACTTCTCGCTCGTCCCGAACTCGGATGGGACATTGGATTACTCCAGTAATAGCATCACACAGACGAATTCCTCCGCCCTTCTCCAGGCTGCACATGCGGCAGGAAAGAAGGTATCAATCTGCGTTGGAGGCTGGGCGACCGACGGGGGATTTGCGGGGGCGACGAGCGTTGCGAATCGCGCATCCTTTGTTGCAAACCTCGTCAGCTTCATTACAAGCAGGGGCTATGACGGTATTGACATCGACTGGGAGCCGCTCAGTTCATCAGACGGCACACAATACACGGCGTTTATCACCGCCCTCCGGACGGCACTCAATCTGATCAACCCTCGTCCACTCTTGACCGCCGCGACTGCATGGCAACCCTCGATCCTGGCACAGGTGCAATCGAAATTCGACCAGATCAATATCATGACCTACGACCTGGCAGGCGCCTGGCCCGGCTGGGTGACATGGCATAATTCGGCTCTCTACGATGGAGGCTACACGTTCCCGAGTTCCGGAGGACGTGTCCCATCTTCCGATGGGATGGTAGACGAATTCATTGCTTCAGGAATCTCTGCGGCCAAGCTTGGGATCGGCATCGACTTCTACGGCTATGTGTGGAACGGAGGAAGCGGCACCCCGAAAGGTGGAGTGACGGAACCGAGACAGAGCTGGAGCAGCGAACCGTCTGTGCGGTCAAATGTCCCCTACTCTGCCATTATGCAAGATTACTACCAATCTCAATATGCACGGTGGGATGCTGCGGCACAGGCATCCTATTTAAGCATTGACAATGCAGGTTCGGCCGATGATAAATTCATTTCATACGATGATGAGACGACATGCCAGAAAAAGGTCCAGTACGCGAAGACCAAAGGAATAGGAGGGACAATCATCTGGGAGCTTGGCGGCGGATATCTGCCGGGTAGTTTTCCGAACCGCGACCGGTTGTTGAAAGCCGTCAAGCAGGCATTCGGCGGAAACACAAGTCCCCCCGCTGCGCCGACTCTCGCGGCACCGGCCAACAACGCTTCGGGCGTTGAGACAAATCCTGCACTCACCTGGAACCTGTCCGCAGGAGCGGCTTCGTATCGATTGCAGGTGTCCACGAATTCATCATTCTCTTCATTCCTCGTAGACACGAGTAATGTTTCCTCGGCCTCGACTAATGTCGTTGGTCTGTTGAGCAGTACCACCTACTTCTGGAGGGTGAATGCAACCAACGAGGCCGGGACGAGTGACTGGTCGACAACCTGGACGTTCAAGGTGAGAAGCCCCGCCCGGTGGCAATTACTCTCTGTCCCTTACACAGTTGCCGACCTCCGGAAAGAGACATTATTCCCAGAAGCGCTCTCGGAGGCATTCACGTCCCAGCTCGACGGTCAGAGGGGTTATCGGGTATGCGACACGCTTGAAAACGGAATCGGATACTGGATTAAAATGCCGTCAGGTTCAAGTCCTCAGATTACGGGGACGGCGATCGTTGCCGAAACGATCTCTGTAGCTCAAGGTTGGAACATGATCGGGTCGATCAGCACGATCATGTCAAGCTCGGCGCTGGTCTCAGACCCACCGGGGATGGTTCTCTCTGATCTGTACGGCTTCGGTTCCTCGTATCAAAAAGCGGAAACTATCGAACCCGGGAAGGGGTATTGGGTAATGGCAGATCGCCCCGGTTCTCTGGTGCTCAACTCCTCGGCGGGCGTCCCGAAACAAGAATCTACCCTCAATCTCCTCGACGGCTTAAGCACATTGGCGCTGACCGATGCCGAGGGGAGGAACCAGATCTTTTACTTCGGATCGGGAGAAGGGAGGGACGCGGGACTCGTGGCGCGTTTTGCGTTGCCGCCTCTGCCGCCCGAAGGAATCTTCGATGCCCGATTCGCGACCGGCGGCACGGTCGAGTTCGCAGACGGTGAGGGGTCGAGAGTCATTCCTCTTCTTCTTGCTTCGCCGACATATCCCCTTACTATCAACTGGAATCAAAAAGACCCGGTCCGGCTGCGAGCGACGTTGAAATTCGGTGCGAGGACCATCGCTCTCAATGGATCGGGATCGGTCGAGATCTCCGGCTCCTCTAATCCTGGGGCCGACGCGCCGGCAATAACTCTCGAGCTGAAGCCTGCGCTCGCGAGTTCCCAGCCTGTCAAATTCGTGCTGAAGCCGAATTACCCCAATCCCTTTAATCCAAGTACGAGAATCAACTATGAAGTGCCCGCGGCCTCGAACGTCACCCTCAAGATTTATGATCTCACGGGACAGGAAATCAAAACCCTGGTCGATGAATCTCTCGGTGAGGGAAGTTATTCCGTAGTGTGGGACGGCAAGGATCACGAGAATAACACCGTCTCCAGCGGCGTCTACATCTGTCGGATGGAGGCTGGAGGTTATTCCGAATCGATCCGGCTGACATTTCTGAAGTAGTGCCGGCGCCGGACCACAACCGCGCTCTGTTTGTCGTATCACTCCCGCTCAGGCTCCACGGACCACCGCGCTCGAGCAGCATCCCGACACCGTCGGGGTGCTGCTGTCGGCGTCTCACCGATAAATTTCCGCGAAAGCCTTGTTCGTCTCCTCTTCCTTTCTCCCCAGCACGAACGTACATCTATAGTTGGGCGCGTCCCGCCTCTCATCTCTGTGGGCTCCGTCACATTTTGCATTTTGAGTTCAAAGGGCCCCCCTTCTCTTTGTGCCGGTCCTCACGCCAATTTAGCACCAGTTAAGAAAAATTAATTCTCCTACCATCAGTTTCCGCGCGAACGCAGACGAATCCACGTCTGTGCATGCCGACGCGTTGTCGTAGATCATTCACCTACAGAAGAACGGCTAGTCATACTACAGGACATTCCATTTTTCGCTGATACCGCGTGCCCTGCATTTGTGTGTACCTTGCACCCCACAGTTTCGAGCGGTGCCATTCATCGCCGGACACTGGAAGACAACGTTACGATAAATCGGAGAACAGACCTTGAAAGTTTTGATTGCAGATGATTCGCTCCTTGTGTGTGCGCGATTGATAACCATGTTGAATGAGTTCGAACAGATCGAGCTCGTGGGGCATGTGCAAAACGCACCGGGCGCGATAGAGTTGATCGGAAGACAAAAACCGGATGTCATTATCCTGGACATCCAGCTCGGGAAATGGAGCGGCATCGACGTATTGCGGAAGGCCAAGCACGACCGGCCGTCCATGATAGTCGTCATGTTGACGAATCATTCTACGCCCCGCTATCGGAAAATGTGCCTCGAGGCAGGGGCGAACTACTTTTTCGACAAGTCGACGGAATTTCACCATCTCCACACTTTACTCGGCGAACTGATTGAGCGTCACCGGCAGACGCCGAGTCTCGACTCTGCAAATAAGAATATACCGCTCTCATCCAATTGAAGAATCAATTTCACATGAAAGGAAACAACCGAATGAATCTATCCATGTATCATATCAACCGAATCGGCTCGCTCTTGAAACTGGCGAGCTTCTCATTTCTGTTCGTCGTGATTGCATTGTTCTCTCTACCCTCCGTGCTCCATGCTCAGTCCGGTCAGTGGGTCAGTGCGTATTATGCCGGATGGAGCCAGGGCTGGTCGAATAACGGGATCCTCCCCGCGCAAAATATCGACTACTCGGCCGTAACGCACATTATCCACTTCTCACTCGTTCCGCAATCGAACGGGACGCTCGACTATTCGAGCAACAGCATCACGCCGGAGAATTCGGCCGCACTCGTTCAGGCAGCACACGCTGCGGGAAGGAAAGTGTTGATTTGCGTCGGGGGTTGGGCGACCGATGGAGGATTTGCGGGAGCGACAAGCACCGCTACAAATCGGGCCACGTTTGTGACAAACCTCATTACTTTTATTACTGCCCGCGGCTACGATGGTGTCGACATCGATTGGGAACCGCTTAGCTCCTCAAACGGCGCACAGTATACTGCTTTCATCACGACCCTGAGGACGGCGCTTGATGCCATCACTCCCCGGCCCCTCCTGACGTGCGCAATCGCATGGCAGCCGTCGATCCTCGCACAGGTACAATCCAAGTTTGATCAGATCAACATCATGAGCTATGACCTTGCAGGGGCCTGGCCCGGATGGGTCACGTGGCATAACTCCGGTATCTACGACGGGGGATTCAAGTTTCCCAGTTCCGGTGGGCTCGTTCCTTCCGCGGACGGCATGGTGAATGACTTCATTGCGTCGGGTATCTCCGCGAGCAAGCTGGGCATCGGCATTGATTTTTACGGTTACGTCTGGAGCGGCGGGAGCGGCACCTCGACGGGTGGAGCCACCGAACCAAGACAAACCTGGAGCACCGCTCCATCCGTTCAGTCGAATGTGCCCTATTACACCATCATGCAGAATTACTATCAATCACAATATGTTCGGTGGGACGCTGCGGCACAGGCCGCTTATTTGAGCATCGATAATACGGGCTCCAGCTCGGACAAGTTCATTTCGTTTGACGATGAGACGACCTGCCAAAAAAAGGTACAGTATGCTAAGAACAAAGGGATTGGAGGTACGATTATCTGGGAACTTGGCGGTGGATATCTACCGGGCAGCTTTTCAAACCGCGACCGGCTGCTGCAAGCCGTCAAACAAGCCTCCGGAGGAACGGCGAGCGCTCCCGCTGCACCGAATCTTTCTGCACCGTCGAATGCGGCAACGGGTATTGCGGTTAATCCAACGTTGACCTGGAACTCATCGGTGGGAGCCACGTCGTATCGATTGCAAGTTTCCACGAGCTCCTCGTTTTCCTCGCTGGTCGTCGATAACAGCGGGAACACAGCAACGTCGTACGCCGCAAGCGGCCTCTCGAATAGCACAACCTATTACTGGAGGGTCAACGCAGCGAATACCGGCGGCACGAGTGCCTGGTCGAATACATTCAGCTTTACCACGACAGGGACTCCCGTTCCGTCTTCCGATCTCTGGGTCTCCCAAGACGGCCTGGCGTCACCCTGGGTTGATATGTCGTGGAATGCGTCAGTGAGTTACTCCAGTACCGAGCATGTGTATGTCGGAACCAATGCCATCAAAGTCGTTCAAGGCACGTGGGGAGGATTAAGTACACACAATGGAGTCGAAGGATCCGGGAACGATTTGAATCCGTCATCGTATAAGAGTTTCGATTTCGTCGTGTACGCCGCGGCAACCGGAACTTCGATGAGTGTACTGCTGGAAAACGACCTGGGCACGGCCTTTCCGAGGATTGATTTCGGTGCTGTAGCAGCGAATCAGTGGGTGTCCGTCTCGGTTCCAATGAGCCAGTTGAACCCAAACAATCAGGTCTTCCATCGGGTCGACATCATGGAGATGAGCGGAACTTCGAAGACATATTTCATCGATCAGGTCCGTCTCATCGGCGTGAGTGGAAGCACCGCGCCTGCGAGTCCGGTCCTGGTTTCACCCACAAATGCTGCATCGGCAATATCGACAAGCCCTACCCTGAGCTGGAACGCGGCTGCCGGAGCATCTTCATACAGAGTACAGCTCTCCACGAGCTCATCCTTCGCGACAATGAAAGTCGACAAAAGCGGAATCGCTTCGACATCGTATGCCGTGAGTGGCTTATCCAGCGGCATCGTTTATTATTGGCGCGTGAATGCAACGAACAACACAGGCTCGAGCAACTGGTCCGGGGTTTACACGTTTACAACTGCCCCCGTCGCGCCATCCAAACCGGTATTGGCATCTCCTGTGAACGGAGCTACGAACCTCGCCACGACACCGACGCTGAGCTGGAATGCTGCGACCGGAGCGACATCGTACCGCCTGCAGGTATCGATGAGCTCGTCGTTTCCATCAACGATTGTGGATAAGAGTGCCATTACCTCGACTGCGTACGCCACGAGCAGCCTGGCGAGCAGCACGAAATACTACTGGCGCGTGAATGCGACGAACACCGGCGGGACGAGCGCATGGTCGAACGTCTTCAGTTTTACGACCTCTGCAGGGACCCCCGTTGCGCCTGCGGTACCGACGCTGGCGGCGCCTTCAAACGGCGCTACAGGTATCGCAACGAATCCGACGTTGAGCTGGAATTCCTCAACAGGCGCCACCTCGTACCGGGTTCAGGTATCCGCCGGCTCGTCCTTCGCGTCGACGGTCGCCGACCTGGGCAATCTTTCGTCGACCTCCTCGAATATCCCTGGAATGGCGGCAGGTACGATTTACTACTGGCGCGTGAATGCGACGAACACCGGCGGGACGAGCTCATGGTCGAACGTCTTCAGTTTTACGACCTCTGCAGGGACTCTCGTTGCGCCTGCGGTACCGACACTGGCGGCGCCTTCAAACGGTGCTACAGGTATCGCGACGAATCCAACGTTGAGCTGGAATACTTCGACAGGGGCGACGGCGTATCGCGTCCAGGTTTCTCCAAGCTCATCTTTTGCCACGACAATTGTGGATCAATCAAATCTTTCAACCACAACGTCGAGCATCAGTGGCCTCTCGAATACTACGACCTACTTCTGGCGGGTGAACGCGTCGAACACTGCGGGCGCGAGTGCGTGGTCGGCTGCTCTCAGCTTCACAACGATGGGAGCTTCTCTATCGAATTCGGATCTGTGGATTTCAAGGGAAGGCCTGGCGACTCCCTGGATGAACGCCTCGTGGAGCGCTACAGTGAATTTTTCAAGTACCGAGCGGGCATATGCCGGCGCTTCTGCGATCAAAGTTGTTCAGGGGGCATGGGGAGGACTGAGTACACATAGTGGAAACTGGGGTTCTTCGGTGAACATCACTCCCTCATCGTACAGGAGCCTCGATTTCGCGATCTTCGCACCTAGTACCGGAACAACGATCAGCGTGCTCCTGGAGAATGACCCTGGTACATCGTTCCCGAGGATTAATTACGGCTCTGTGCCTGCAAATCAGTGGGTGGTCATTTCCATCCCCATGAGTCAATTGAATCCGAACAACCAGGTATTTCATCGCATAGACATCCTGGAGATGAGCGGCACGATCAAAACGTATTACGTCGATGAAGTTCGGCTCAGCGGAGCCGCCGGAGCGGAGATACGACCTGGTGCGGTTCCTGAGGAAGGGTTATCGGCGGGTGGTGTGTTGCCGGAGTCGTATAATCTCGACCAGAACTTTCCCAACCCGTTTAATCCGTCGACGACGATTCGGTTCGACCTTCCTTCGCCGGAGCATGTTTCACTCAAGCTCTATAACCTGATCGGTGAAGAGGTAGCGACCCTTATCGACGAGGTTCGATCTGCCGGGTCTCACAGCGTTGTCTGGAATGCCGGCGGTATGCCGAGCGGTCAGTATTTCTATCGGATCACTGCCGGGAGTTTTACCCAAACAAGAAAGGTCACGCTTCTGAAATAACTTGCTCCGCGTCAAGGGGACATGGAGCTTCCTTCATCGAATCAACGGCATCGGGCTTTCACTCGATGCCGTTGTTTGTTATTGAAGATCAAAATGATAGAACGGATCGATCAACCAATGAATCCAAATCTATTTCTATACCGCCGTTTGATTGTACTGCTGCACCTTGTACAGGAGTGCGCGCCTGCTAAGGCCGAGAATTCTTGCCGCATGAGATTTATTGCCTCCGACTGATGCGAGTGTCTGGAGGATGATCGTGCGTTCCGCGTCGCGCATCGACGTGCCGAGTGGAATAGAGATCTGGCAACGCGAAACTGCGCGGCCTGTAATACGCTCCGGGAGGTATTTCGATCCTATTGTCACATCGGGGCAAATGACCACGGCTCGTTCGATGACATTCTTGAGCTCGCGTACATTCCCCGGCCAGTCGAATCCGGCAAGCTTATCAAGCGCTTCTTGAGAGAATTCCTGCGGCGGCTTATTGTACTTCCTGGCGAACGTGGCCAGGAAGCGATCTACGAGCAACGGGACGTCCTCTTTCCGATCACGCAAGGGCGGCAGATATATTTCGATCACGCTGAAGCGATAATAAAGATCCTCGCGCAGCCTGCGAGACTTCAGTGCTGAGGGAATATCCTTGTTCGTTGCGGCGAGCATTCGAACGTCCACGTGGATTTCTTCATTTCCACCAAGCCTCCGGAACGACTTGAGCTCGATGGCGCGGAGGAGCTTCACCTGTGTGTCGGGGTGCATTTCGGCGAGTTCATCGAAGAACAGTGTGCCATTCTCTGCCAGCTCAAAACACCCCGCTTTCTTGGGCAACGCACCTGTAAAGGCTCCTTTTTCGTGACCGAAGAGTTCGTTCTCGATAACCTCCTTCGGAAGAGCTCCGCAATTTACTGCAATGAACGGTTTGTCCGAACGATTGCTTTCGGTGTGAATCAGGCGCGCGACCACCTCCTTTCCCGTGCCGCTCTCCCCTCCGATCAAAACGGGGGTGGGTGATTTCGCAACGAGGAGAATGGCTGATCGGATCTCCTCCATGACTGCGCTTCCACCGACAAGAACCGTCTCGGTCTCGTCTCCATTGGAACGACCGGCGGGCATCGTGGAATCGGCCTGCGTCGCATTTTCCGCATTTGTTTTCAAATCTTTGTCGCTCCTTTCACACACGTGTATGCACCTCGTCGCATTACTCTGACCGTTGTGGAACGTGGAGTCATGATATCAAGAGTGTTTCGCGATATTTCGAGCCAGATGTGATAGAACACGGGCCTGTTACCCGACTATAATATAAGAAGCCGGATGATTGATTCAATCCATTGACTTGTGTATTTTTGTTGTTACAGGGAATTGTGTAGGACAACTCGTGTGAAGACAGTAGGTAGTCCGAGTTATGCCTTCATCTCCACGAGGCTGTTCTGGAGGGCGTACCGCACCAAGCCTGCGATGTCGTGGATGCCCAGTTTTTGCATGATGTTGTTTCGGTGAGTGTTCACGGTGTTGACACTCAGGAAAAGTTTCTTGGCGATCTCGGGGCTCGAAAGGCCGAGTGCGATATAGCGCAGGATCTCCGTCTCGCGTGCCGTAAGTGCGAGAGTCGTCTTCCTGGGTTCCACGATCTCATCTTCAGCCCGCCTGATGAAGCCATCGATGATCAGCTTCGAAACGCTGGAGCTGAAAAACCTTTCCCCTCCGGCGACAGCCTTGACTGCTGCGAAGATTTCTCTTTTTTCGGCGCTCTTAAGGACGTACCCGTTGGCACCCGCCTGAATGATCTCAAAGATGTATTGTTCCTCTTCGTGGATCGTAAGTATCAACACTTTCGCGTCGGGGTTTTTCTCCTTGATCCTTCGTGTGGCTTCTATGCCATTCACTTTCGGCATGGTAATATCGAGCAGCACGATATCGGGTGTATGTTTTTCCCAGAGTCGGATCGCTTCTTCTCCATCACCCGCTTCCCCGACAATGTCGAACTCGGGAGAGCTTTGGAAGAGCGCGCGCAAACCGCTGCGGACGACGCTGTGATCGTCAGCGAAGAGAATCTTAATTTTTTTCATATTCACCGTTAGAGTTCAATGGGATTTCGACACGTATGGTTGTACCGCGGTTCACCTCGGAATGGATGAAGCAAGTTCCTCTGAGGAGTTCAGCCCGTTCCTTCATGTTGATGAGCCCTAATTTGTAGCCCGGAGCGCCGTGTGTATACATGCTGTCGGCCTCGAACCCTCTGCCATTATCTTCGATCGTCAACTGGACCCGTTCGTCCCCGGTCCACAGTCTTACGCTCGCTCCCTTTGCATGTGCATGCTTTCCGATATTGGAAAAACTCTCCTGCGCAATCCGGTAAAGTGCAATTTCGACGGGCGCTTCAAAGCGCTCCGCTCTCACATTTTTCGCATCGAATGAAACGTCGACATGATACACCGTTTGGAATTCCTTGCATAACAATTGCAGCGCCGCGACCAGCCCCATGTCGTCGAGTGTCGACGGCCGCAAGTTAGCGGAAATCCTTCGGACTTCCTGTATGTTCATGTTGACCTGGTGCTTGATCGCCCGAAGCTTCTTGTGGAGATTCAGGGCTCTTCCGGGAATGCTGCTCTCGAACGCCTCGAGATGCAGTTTTGTGGCTGTCAGCCGTTGACAAACGTCATCATGCAATTCGTGAGCCACTTTCGTCCGTTCGGCTTCCTGGGCCTCCAGGATACGTCGCGGGAGCATCCTCAGAACGCCTTCCATGCGCCTTCGCTCACGGATCTCACCTTCCAGCTGCTTGTTCGTCGCTGAAATCTCGATGTTGCGCCGGCTCAGCTCAACAAGCGCTTCGTGGTAGCCCCGATGGGTCATCTCGAACGGGGACAGGCACTCCGCGAAGAAATCGGAACCGAGCATCGCCATCCGGGCCGCCTCCTGTTGACTCGGTGCGTCCAGCATCACGAGGAGCAGGACATCGTAATGGAGTTGCGCCAGATCGATGCAGCCAAAACCGTCCATCATTGCACTCCGCCCGAATTCGTAGGCGGTCTCCAGGGCGGTTTCTCCCGCGCCGCTGAGATAGCTCTGCAGCGCGTTGCGATACCGTTCGCTCACCTCGAGTGGAAATTCCTTCATAGTCCAATCCCAAGGTATCTGGTGACTAGTACCAATGCATCGTCGGTATTTTTCGCGAAGCGCGAACAAATATGATCGGCGATCGCCTGCGCGGAATCTTGACGATTTATGATTTCCGTAAAACCGCCGTCTATACCGTCCGTGGCAAACACAAGCAGGTCGTCCTTTGCCAGTGGAAGCTCCGAAGCAGCGAGGCGGGGCAATTGGTAGCCAACAACTCCGGGTCGGGAGAGAATTCTCTGTTTTGCCGTGCCCGTCCGTGCATCCGCCCGCAGGAGAAGTCCTTCGACATTCCCGACGCCGAGCCACGAGATAGTATTGTACGCAAAGCTCAATGAGGCAAGGGTCATGACGACACCGCGGGTTCCCCTGAGCTGCTCATGGCACTCCTTTATGAGCGTGAGAGGCGATTCATTCGAATAGTCTTCAAGCGTTAAGACTGCTCGCCTCGCGGCAACCGCAGCCTCCTCTCCGTGGCCCAATCCATCAATTGCTCCGAGTAAAACTCCGTGAGGAAAAAATCTCACGATATGCCGGTCTCCCGATTCGTCCTGCCCCGGTAGCGCACGTGCCGCATAACCCCATTCAATCAAGCGCTGTGTCGTTACCCCGTCCACGATCCTAGACCCACTTTTTCATTGTCACGGTTGTGCCCTTCCCCGGCTCGGACACAATCTGGAACTCATCCATCAACCTGCGCGCGCCCGGCAGCCCCAGCCCCAGCCCCTTCCCCGTGGTGTAGCCCACCTGCATGACCTGGGAGACGTCTGTGATGCCCGGACCGTCGTCACGGGCAATGACAAGTATACCCCCGGCCTTACTCTGGTGAATCACATCGATGATAATCTCTCCGTGGTCGGCATACTGAAGTATATTCCTCGCGACCTCTGAAATCGCTGTGGCGATGATCGTCGGTCCGCTGCCGTTGAAGCCGATCTTCTTCGCGAGTATTCGCCCCTGTTCCCGGGCTGCGACGATGTCGGCTTCAGACCTTATGAGTATACGAATTTCGTTTTCCACTGACAGCAACACTCCTCGTACGTCGGTTCAAGAGCGCCAACCCTTCTTCCAGGTCCAGTGCCGTCAGGATGTCTTCCAGCGTCAGACCCAGCTGCACCATTGTAAATGCGACCTCGGGCTGGATGCCCACGATGACGGTTTCGGCGCCGCGCAATCTCACCATGTACGCCAGGGCGCGGAGAGTCCGGGTGGCGAATGAGTCCATTACATCCAGCGCCGTCACGTCCACTATCACGCCGCGTGAACGGTATTTTCCAACCTGGTTCGCCAGATCGTCCCTGAGCCGTAACAAATCCTCGTCGGTGAGTGCCGACTGAATTGTCGCAATCAGGTAGCCGCCTTGCTTAAGGATTGGAACTGCCATAAGAAAATGCCTTTACCTGTCAATCACAAATGTTGTTGTCATTCAAACATTCCGTTCAGTGATCTCCGTGGAGTCCATTTGCTCCATCAAGACCTTGTAGCCCAGCAGTCGTTCAGCTTCCTCGATCCCTCCCTGCAAATCGCCCACGGTATTCATTTTACCAAGATCGACCCCGATCGTCACCAACGTCTGGGCAATTTCAGAAGACAATCCTGTGACAATAACCGTTGCGCCCATTAACCGAGATGCTTCAACCGTCTGCACGAGGTGGTTGGCAACCGTTGAATCGACCGATGGAACGCCGGTAATGTCGATCACGACGACCTTGGCGCGGTTTGCCCTGATGCCGCGAAGGAGTTGTTCTGTCAATTGTCGGGCACGCTGCGGATCGATCGCACCGATGATCGGAAGGATAAGCAGGCGTTCACGGACCTGCAGTACGGGGGTGGATAATTCGCGGATCGCTTCCTGCTGCTGCCGAATGATACGCTCCCGCTCCTGGACGAAGCCGACGGATACGGTATTTGCAATGCGGTTCGCGGCCGGCTCATACGCGTCGAGAATGCGATTCAACAGCGCAAAATCGTGCTGGTATTTTGCGAAGAGTGATCTTGCCAGCACGTCACGAAGGAGCAGAACGATCCCGATAACTTCGAGAGTTTCGACGCCACGAGGTATAATGCGTTCTGAAAGATCGCGGGCATACGCCTGCAGCGCCTCGACGCTTCCCGTTTCGAGCACGGCGACATAGTTGTCATAGACGGTCGTAGCTTCAGCAAATATTTCCTCCTGGCTCATCGCGGTCAGCAACTGGGCTTCCGTAATCCGCTTTGCCCACTCCTGGCGAAGCTGCGTCCGGTTCTGTCGAAGATGCGCCACGAGCTCTCGCAGAAGGCCCGTCGTGGATTCGGTGATCAACTGTGTGGTCATCTGATTATTCTTTCGATCAGTCTTCTGCATTGTGAAATCCTTTCCTGCTACGATTGTTGAATTCAATCTGATCTTCGTTCGTGCCGAGAGCTTCGTATGCTTTCCCCGGTTGTTTTCGGAACCACGGATTTGAAAAGATGAGCGATTCGCTCAAGAATAACCCATATTTCAATAAAACTTACTAATTCCATTTGAAATTAACAATACAGAGAATTATGTAATTATTATCAAGAATTTCTCATGTGATCTGGGTAGATAGATCTATGTAGCGCATTCGGGGCCAGTGATCCGCAAATTCTGTGAACCTCAAATTTCAGCGGCGGTACAGCGCGCCTTTCTGATGCAATTGATGGACTCTGAATAGCGTTCGTTCAATGTCACGGGCGCCTACGTTATATTTCCCGGCGAACCTTCTGAGGATCGTCAGGTAGTGATTCCATCTTTTTCATTCAATGGTTCAACCGAGAAGTATTTGGCCAGGTCGGCCGGCAGGATGTGAGATGGT
This sequence comes from Bacteroidota bacterium, assembly GCA_036002145.1. Lineage (GTDB taxonomy): Bacteria > Bacteroidota > Ignavibacteria > UBA10030 > SZUA-254 > DASYTP01. The sequence continues at coordinate 18,654 of DASYTP010000218.1, forward strand.
GAGCGGTCGAAGATGACATTCGTTCGTTCCAACGCTCCAGCCACCAATCCGGAACATATCTGTTGTCCATCAAATCCGAAACTGAATTTACCGCCGAAGACCAGGCCGAGCACAATGCTGAGAATGGAGATAATGCCATAGCTCTCTCCCAAACACCATCGTGCATACCGCACCGCTTGTTCACGATCAACCTCGTTCGCCAGGCTTCCTAATTGTACGAGACGATACTCGGTCGCTTTATATTTTGAAATGTTTGATAGAATCACGCCGGCACCTTCCGCTTCTATCAGTTCCCCCTCCCTGGAAACGATGATTGCCGCGTGACTCCACTCAGCATATTTTCTGTTCCTGCCCACAAATCTCAGTCGTTGGCCGAAGCGAATGAGTTTACTAAAGAAAGAGTTTCCATGGGTCAAGATGAAGTCTCCGGGATTCAGCTCCCCCGGTGATGCCTCCTTATTCGGGCCAAAATGTTTAAGCGTAACGCCCTGTGTTTGTGACGGGCCGTGTCTTGATGAGAGTCGTTTCATATGCACCATCGTAAAATGCCGGTTTTTTAGTGAAGCAAATCTGTAAGATGTCTTCAGAAATGGAAAATGCCATTTGTGATCATGCGTGCCGGATCGGCATTGCAGCCGGCCTCACCTTCTCAGGGTGCTGCGAACGACCGTCCGTGTATACTCATGCCCCGGTTCGCGCAGAATTTTTTCTGCATCGGCGTTTTCGACGATAGTCCCGTCGTGGAGAACGGCAATGGTATCGCAAATCGCCGCCGTTGTCATCAAATCGTGAGATATATAAAGGATCGCCAAATTCCTGTCGCGCTGAATGGTTTTGATCATCGTGAGGATCTGCATCTGGGTCAGAGCGTCGAGCGATGACGTCGGCTCGTCGAGGATGAGTAAGCGGGGCGAGACCGAAAGCGCCCTTGCCAGCGCTATTCGCTGGCGCTGCCCGCCGCTGAGCTCGTGAGGGAGCCTGTCCAAAACGTCCGCCGTAAGCTCGACGAGCGAGACCAAAGTTCGCACCGTGGATTCGCGATGAGATCCATTTTTTCCAGGAAGCCCCTCTGATAGCGAGTCCCGGATCGTCAGCCGCGGATCGAGCGATGCAGTATGGTTCTGGAACAAGAGCTGCATCGCCGGGCTAAACGTTCCCCGCTTACGATTCGATGGAAAGATTCTCGTCCCCAGGAATGTAATCGTGCCGGAAGTCGGCGGAAGGAGTCCCGTGATGCAGCGAGCAATCGTCGTCTTGCCGCTCCCGCTCTCGCCGATCAACCCAAGCGTCGAACCTTCGTCGATAGTAAAAGATACGCTGCGAAGAATTTGCCTGACATTCTTATGAAGGAATGCCCCGGCCCTGACGGAGAGGCCGAGCCCGGTTACTTCCAATAAGGGCATCGAACTTTACTCTCCTCGTCGATGGGAATGAGCGCCGGCTCCGCGATTCTGCAATCGTCCTGCACCCTTGGACAGCGTGGGCTGAACCTGCAGCCTTCCGAAGCGCTCATTTCAGTGGAAGGCTTACCCTCTGTTCCAGGAAGAGGTTTCAGCCGGGCAAACGTCTCCGGAGCACTCGCCACAAGCATGGCCGAGTAGGGGTGTAACGGCTTGTTGAAGAACCGATCTTTCTTCGACATCTCAACGATTCTGCCGGCATAGAGCACGACAACCCGGTCGGCATACGTACGGACGATGCTGAGATCGTGCGTTGCGAGCAGCAATGCCATTCCCTGGTTTCGACAGCGATCATGGAGGAAATCGAGGATCTCGTACCGGAGTATGGCGTCGACCGCGCTCGTCGGTTCATCGCCGATGAGAAGCCGGGGTTCTCCAAACATCGCCATCGCAACGAGCACTCTCTGGAGCATACCGATGCTTAATTGGTGTGGGTACGAATGCAAGACCTCCGTGGGATTCTGAATCCCCATACGTGACAACGACTCCGTTATCCATTCATCCCGACGATCCATTGAGGAGGGGGTGGTGCTATCAACCTGCCTCTCGAGCAGCCGGAATTGTGTATGAATGCGCAACGTTGGATTAAGGGCTGAGGCAGGCTCTTGAAAGATGTATCTGATTGGTCCGCACCGGTGTCCTCTGATCTGTTCCCCTGCGGTTGAAAGCAGGTCGCGTCCATCGAATCGCACGGTCCCATTCACCTGCATCCCGCGCCCCGCGGGAAATAGATTCGTCAGCGCTCTTGTGAGTGTGGTTTTGCCGCTCCCGCTTTCACCGATAATGCCAAGCACCTCTCCCTCCCCGACGTTAAAACAGATGTCGCTGAGGATTCGATATGTCCTTCCGCCACCATTTGATGATACAGATAAACCTTGTACATCTAAGAGCACATGAACCTCTTGTGGTTGCCATTCATGACTATCTTATAGTGTAGAAAATATGCCCATTATTTGAATGAATTGCAACGAAATGTGACATTTGTAACATAATATTACAATCTTCTTGACAATACCGCTCATTATCGTTAGATTCAAAGCGTAGTCGAAAGGAATGAAAATGAACCGGTCAATCTTGCGATTTGTATCGTTGCGTTACAATTTTGAGCTTTCCATCTGTTTCGCATCACTGCTTTGCGCTTTGGCGAGTTGCTCTCCGAAGCAAAATAAACAGGCATCCGACTCGGGTGGATTCGTCGTGGAGGCGATTGAGGGAGACGTCGACAGTTTCAATCCACTCTTCGCTCAGGATGTCACGGCAGGAGAGATCAACGACTTGCTATACCCCGGGTTGATGAGCGCGAAGTTTGATGCTTCGACGGGGCTGCTGGACTACCAGCCCCTGGCGGCGAAATCCTGGGAATTCGAAAACGGGAACGCCGATATCAGATTCCATCTCCGGGCCGGAGCAAGGTGGGCAGATGGGGAACCGTTCACGGCGAGAGATATTCAGATGTCGTTTGAGCTCTACGGGGACACGACGGTTGGGAGCGTTCGGCAGACTTCACTTGACGGGCTGAGGCGAACGCCGACAGGTTCTCTCGATGTAAAGCAAGCGGTGGAGATCATCGACGATACGACGATAGTGTTCCACTTCGACCATCCTTATCCGGGCCAATTGTTCGATGCCGGTCTTCCGATACTGCCCGCTCACATTTTCGGGAAGATTCCGCGCGAGCACTTGCGCGAGGATTCAGCCAGCCATCATCCTGTAAGTCTCGGGCCGTTCCGGCTCGAGTCGTGGAAGCCTCTGCAGGAAATTGTGCTCGGCACGAATCAGGCCTCGACGGTATTGCATCCCGCACTTCTCTCACAATTGATTTTTCGTGTGTTGCCGGACTATCATTCGCGAGTAATGCAGTTGCGATCGGGTGAAATCGACATTTTCCCGTTCGTGAATCCGGAGGATGCCGTCGATCTTGCGAAGAATAATCCTCAGCTGGAGATAGTGCCTCTGGGGGAGCGTTTCTACGATGCGATCAACTGGAATAACATCGATGGACATGAATTCATAACGTCGAAAGGGAAAAAAGTGCGCCCCCATCCGTTATTCGGGAGCGCGAAGGTACGGCGCGCGCTCACGATGGCAATCGATCGTAAGGAGCTCGTCGAATCGCTGCTCGGTCCC
>DASYTP010000219.1:0-3776 GCA_036002145.1 Bacteroidota bacterium
TTGAAAAGGATGAAGAGAACGACTACTCCTGCAAGGACAATGTAGACTTTTTTTGCCCCCCTTGAGGCGACGACCTGTCTTATTCTCACCAGGAACTGATCTATGAGTGTGCTCAGAACTGTGCGGGCAATATAGGAAATACTTTCCTGAACTTCAAATACCGGCCAGTTTTGAGCGTTTGCAATCTATCTAAAATTGACTAAATTATCTTTCAGTCATTCCCGTGAAAGATTTCGGCGATCATATTATTCGTACGCTCCTGTACTACGATATTTTTGACCATCCGCTGATGGCCAATGAGCTATTCTTCCTCTTTCCAAGGAATACGCTGACGAAGTCAGAATTCTCCAATCAACTGTTGCAGCTGGCAGCCGAGGGGGTCATCCGTCAATCTGATAAATATTTCAGCCTACCCAAGACTTCCAAGGATCTGGTCAATTTGCGTGCCGAGCGTGAACAACTCGCCCGAAAACGAATGAGAATCGCACGGTTGATGGCGCACCTCATCAAACGATTTCCCTTCGTGAGGGGAGTGTTCCTTTCAGGGGATCTTTCAAAAGGCGTAGCCCATCCCGAAAGCGATATCGACTACGTGATCGTCACGGCGCCCCACCGGCTCTGGATTTGCAGATCGTTTTTGGTATTGTTCAAGAAAACCTTCCTGTTCAACAGCAAACGGTATTTTTGTCTGAACTACTATGTGGCGGAGAATAGCCTCGAGCTCGACGACCAAAACTACTATACAGCAACCGAAATTGCCCATCTGAAGCCATTATACAACATTGCAATGTTCCTGAAGTACGAGAATGCCAATGTGTGGATAAGACGCTTTTTTCCAAACTACAGGGTTTTTGCCTTCAGTGATAACGAGGCAAATAGCCGGCCGAGCATCCTTCAACAAATCGTGGAATTTTTCATTCAGGGCCGCCTGGCAAATCACCTCGACCGATTGCTCATGGAAGCGATGAAGCGCATTTGGGCAAAACGGTACCCGCAATACGATCCTGCCATGCGCGATAAGATCTTCCGCTGTACGCCGACGGAATCCTGCGCTTATGTCGGGAATTTTTCTGACAAAATTCTTTCCCTCTACAACGACAGGCTCCGGGAATATGATCTCCCGGCCTGAGTGGACTATAAGGCTATGAGTGATATCCTGTTCACACATTCGTATTTCCTGAAATTAGATCCGAAGGAACATAAGGCAATGATGCCGTATGCCCCCCTAGGCACGCTGTACGCGGCGGCTCAGCTGAGGCGGGAAGGGCATTCCGTCGCAGTCTTCGACAGCATGTTGGCCGGAAGCGAGCAGGATATCATTCCGCTTCTGAAGTACGATCGGCCGGAAATTGTCGTGCTTTACGATGACGACTTCAATTATCTGACGAAGATGTGCCTGACGGCGATGCGCGAAGCCGCATTTAGAATGTGCAGGCTGGCGAAGGAATCGGGCTGCACGGTGATCGTGCACGGTTCCGATCCAACGGATCACGCGGCGAGCTACCTCGGTCAAGGTGCCGATTACGTGATCATCGGCGAAGGAGAGGTTACACTTGTCGAATTGGTTAACCGCTTGCGCCACAAAACGGCCGCTCCGCTTTCCTCGATCAACGGAATCGCGTACAGCGAGTGCGGCGAAGTTGCGCGAACTCACCGGAGAGAAGTACTCACCGATCTCGACGTCCTGCCGTTCCCGGCCCGTGATCTCGTGCAGACGGAACAGTACCGGAGTCTCTGGAAGCGGCGGCACGGGTACTTTTCCATGAATATGGTTACGACTCGCGGTTGCCCATTCCATTGCAACTGGTGCGCGAAGCCGATCTATGGTCAGGTGTATCATTCGAGAAGTCCGGAAAACGTTGTCGAAGAGATGCTCATGCTGAAAAAAGACTTCCGGCCGGACCATATCTGGTTCTGCGACGATATCTTCGGTTTGAGGCCAGGCTGGCTCGAGCGATTCTCGGAAGTTAACGGACTCCGGCAGGCAACAATCCCCTACAAGTGTCTTTCGCGGGCGGATTTATTGTTGAAGGACGATGCAATAGAGTCTCTTGCGAGATCCGGATGCCAGACAGTCTGGATGGGAGCGGAATCGGGCTCACAAAGGATCCTCGACGCAATGGAGAAGGGGACGACAATCGAACAAATTTATCGCTCGACGAGGATTCTTCATGATCGAGGCATTCGGGTGGGATTCTTTCTTCAGTATGGCTACCCCGGTGAAACCAAAGAGGATATCGAATTAACTCTCGCCATGGTCAAGGAATCCAAACCCGACGAAATCGGCATATCCGTTTCGTACCCTCTTCCCGGAACGAAGTTTTACGAGAACGTCAAACAGGATCTTGGCGAGAAGCACAATTGGGTCGATAGTAAGGACCTCGATCTCATGTATGCAGGGACATATTCATCGGATTTCTACAGGGCGCTGCACACCGTGACCCACAAGAAGTTTCGCATCTGGCAAGGCATGGAGACGATTCACCGGGCGTTCTCCCATCCTGCTTCGGTCGCCGACAAGAAAGTGATTCGACGCATCCTCGCGACGGGTTACCACGCTGCCACGCTACCGCGCTATCTCGCACGCTTCCATTCGCTTGCGAATGCTCATTCTGTGGCCAATGAACAAGCGAACCGCCGCAACCCGGGGAACATTTGAGATGGATCTCTTACTGACCCACGGCTATTTCCTGCACGAGGACGAGACGGAAAAGCGCATCATGAAGCCTTACCCGCCGTTGGGGATCCTGTACATTTCCGCCTACTTAAAATCGAAGGGCCACGATGTCCGAGTGTTCGACACTACCTTCCAAAGGATTGCCGGTTTTTCAGAGTATCTTAAGAACGAAAAGCCCCCCGTCGTGGGCATTTATGTCAATCTCATGACGAAGCTCAGAGTCCTCGACCTCATTCGCGCCTGTAAAGCGCACGGCTGTGTCGTGATCGTCGGCGGTCCGGATGTCCCCGAATACGCCGAACAGTACCTGGAACACGGCGCCGACGTCGCGGTCATCGGGGAAGGCGAAGCCGCCATGGACGAGCTGTTGCCCGCACTGTTGAATAAATCCTCACTGAGCCCTATTTCCGGAATTGTTTATCGCGACGATGCGGGGACGATCGTGCGCACACCGCCGCGAGATTTGATACAGGACCTCGACTCGCTGCCGTTGCCGGACCGGGACGCGATCGATCTGGCAGAGTACATCGGGACTTGGAAAACTCATCACGGCATGGGCTCAGTCTCGCTGATCTGTGCACGCGGGTGTCCATTCACCTGCACGTGGTGCAGCAGGTCGGTCTTTGGTGAAACGCACCGGCGACGCTCGGCGAAAAACGTCGTCGATGAGATCGAGATGATTCTTGACCGGTACAAGCCGGACATGCTCTGGTTCGCGGACGACGTCTTCACGATCCATCACAGGTGGTTTTACGAATTTTATGATGAGATGAAACGAAGAAACCTCCGCATCCCTTTCGAATGCATTTCCCGGGCGGATCGATTAAACGAGGATATTCTCCGAAAGATGGCTGACCTCGGCTCGTTCAGGATCTGGTATGGCTCGGAGAGCGGTTCACAGCGAATCCTGGACGCCATGCAAAGGCGGGTGAGCGTGGAGGAGATTCGAAATACCACCAGGATTGCGCAACGTTACGGAATTCAGGCCGGATTGTTCGTGATGCTCGGTTACCCCGGCGAAGAGATCGGCGACATCGAATCCACTACCGAGCATCTCAAGCAGACAAATGCAGACACATTTCTTACGACGGTTGCCTAT
>DASYTP010000220.1:0-6622 GCA_036002145.1 Bacteroidota bacterium
CTCTCTCCCTCACCGTCTTGCCATAGAGATCGGCCACACCGAACTCTGTGACTACAAAATGCACGTCGCCGCGAGAGGTTGTGACTCCCGCTCCCTCGGAGAGCGCCGGCACGATCCGCGAAAGCGAGCCACGCTTCGCCGTCGAGGGCAGCGCAATGATCGGCTTGCCGCGATTGCTTCGCGCCGCGCCGCGGATGAAATCGAGCTGACCGCCGAAACCGCTGTAGAATTGTCTGCCGATGGAATCGGCGCATACCTGTCCGGTAAGGTCGACTTCAATGGCGGAGTTGATTGCAACCATTTTGTCATTCTTCGCGATGATGAACGGATCGTTCACATAGTGAGAGGGATGAAACTCGATGACGGGGTTATTGTCGATAAAATTGAATAGGGAGCGCGAGCCGAGAACAAACGATGCGACGATTTTCCCCGGGTGAAGCGTCTTGCGCTCGTTGGTAATAATTCCATCTTCCACCAATTTTACCACACCGTCGGAGAACATTTCCGTGTGTAAACCGAGGTGTTTCTTACCATGAAGGAACGTAAGGACGGCGTCCGGGATACTTCCGATGCCCAACTGGAGGGTTGACTCGTCCTCGATAAGATCGGCGATGTTCTTCCCGATTTGCTTGAAAACTTCCTGTTCTTCCGGTGAGACGTTCTTGTCCACCTGCGGTAGCTCTTTGATCGGCACATCCACCTCGACGCAATAGCTGAGTTTGTCGACATGAATGAAGCTGTCCCCGAGGGTGCGGGGCATGTTGGGATTCACCTGGGCAATGATGAGCTTCGCAACCTCTGTCGCGGGCTTGGTACACTCAACGCTGACCCCGAGGCTGCAGAATCCGTGTTCATCGGGTGGCGACACGTGGATGAGCGCGACATCAATCGGAAGGATGCCGCGATAGAATAAGCCCGGGATCTCCGACAGGAAGACCGGCGTAAAGTCGGCCCGACCGTCATTCACCGCCTCGCGGACGTTCTTCCCGATAAAAAGCGCGTTGTGCCGAAAATGCCCCTCCATTTCCGGCAGGGAGTATTTCGATCTCCCGACAGTAAGCAAATGGATCACTTCGACATTCTCCAGTTCGGAAGAGCGGCCGCACATGGCATCGGCAAGAACCTCCGGCAGCGCGCAGCCCGGCTGGACATAGACACGCTGACCCGACCTGATGCATTTCACAGCTTCAGCAGCAGATCTCATTTTTGACTTATATCTCTCGAGCCAGTGCATGTCACCCTTTCATCGTGAAGAGGATATAGTAATGGCCGGAACCCTTCGCTCAAGCCGTTGCGCGAGGGAATCCTGCGCACAGATACCCTGATAGGTGCAGATGCCCCGTGCTAATCCGGAGTTTTCCTTGATCGCCCGTTCAATCCCTTTCGAGGAAATCTCCAGGACAAAGGGCAGCAGCGCATTGGTAATTCCATACGTGGCAGTTCGCGCGACGTTCGCGGCCATATTCGGGACACAGTAATGTATGACGTCGTGGAGAATGTACGTCGGGTTCTCCAACGACGTCGGCCTGCTCGTTTCCACGCATCCTCCCTGGTCGATCGAGACATCGATGATCATCGAACCGGGTTTCATTTGCCTGACCATATCCTCCGTGACGACGTGCGGCGTACGCTCGCCCTTGATGAGCGCCGCACCGATGACAACATCGGCACTCCGGAGCGCCTTGGCGAGATCGTAGCGATTCGTCACAGCGGTGCTGACGTGAAAATTGAACTGGATCTGCATCGATCTCAACCGGCTTAAGTCTTTATCGAAGACGATCACCTTGGCGCCGACGCCGAGCGCCGTTCGAGTCGCAGCCTGTCCGACCGTCCCGGCCCCAATGACAACCACGAGGGCCGGCGAGACACCGGTGATTCCCCCGAGCACGATTCCGCGACCGTTGTTATTGCTCTCGAGATGGCGGGCAGCGACATGGATCGACATCTGCCCGGCGATCTCACTCATCTCCTGAAGGATGGGCAAATGGCCTCCTCCGTCTTCGATGAGCTCATATCCGACGGAAGAGATGCTCTTTCGCAGCAGCAAGTCCACGATCTGCGGTCTTACCATGGCAAGGTGGAGAAATGAGAATAGAATTTGGGAATCGAGCAGACGTCCGCAAGTTTCTTCCGTCGGCGGCGAGATTTTCAGAACCATTTCCGACCGGCCGAAAATTTCGTCACTTGTGTAGACGATGTGCGCACCAACCTGCTTGTACTCTTCATTCGAGAAGTGTGATGCACTCCCGGCATTTTCTTCCACGTACACCATGTTTCCGGCGCCAATGATCGATTGTACTGCGGCTGGCGTAAGAGCAATGCGCCGCTCGCGTCGTGGATCTTCTCTAAGGATGCCAATATTCATTGTGTTCGGATCCCTCGTTCTCTAATCGGAATTTGACAGGATTACTTTCAGAGCCTTTTCCCTCGCAGCATGTTCAAAAGTGTCGTATGCCTTCATGATGTCGTTAAGCATGAACCGGTGGGTGATGAGCTTTTGGGGTTGTAACTTACCGGATTGAACAATCTTCAGCAGCATCGGTGTCGTTACGGTATCGACCAGCCTCGTGGTAATGGTAATGTTGCTGGACCAGAGCTTGTCGAGTCTCAACTCGACGCTTTTCCCATGCACGCCAACATTCGCGATATGACCGCCCGGCGCGATAATCGATTGACAGATATCGAATGTGGCGGGAACGCCTACGGCTTCGATGGCAACGTCGACGCCCTTGCCGCTGGTGAATTTCAACACTTCATCGACAACGCCATTTTTGCCGGAGAAGACCTTCGTGGCGCCGAGCTCCATGGCTGCGCGCAGCCGGTTATCGTCGGTATCGATCATCATGAGCACGGCAGGCGAGTAGAACTTTGCAGTCAGGAGCGTCGCAAGTCCGATCGGTCCGGCTCCAACGATCGCTACCACGTCCCCCGGTTTGATAGCCCCGTTCAATACGCCGCATTCGAATCCGGTCGGGAAAATGTCGCTCAGCATCACCAGGGCGGCTTCATCGACGTCGTGGGGTACGTGATGCAGACTTGTGTCGGCGAAAGGAATTCTGACAGACTCGGCCTGGGTCCCGTCGATACGATGACCGAGAATCCATCCGCCACCATTTTCACAATGAGAGTACATGCCCCGCTTACAGTTCGTGCACTTACCGCACGATGTGATGCACGAGATGAGGACCTTATCTCCAGGTCTGAAGCCGGAGACGCCGGACCCGACCTTCTCAACGATTCCAACCCCTTCATGACCCAGCGTGAGGCCAATCGGAACTTCGGGTACATCGCCTTTCATAATGTGAAGGTCGGTTCCGCAGATAGTGGTGTTTGCAATTCTTACGATGGCGTCGGTCGCTTCCCGCATCACAGGCTCCGGCTTTGCTTCCCACGACCGTTTTCCCGGACCACGATACACTAATGCCTTCATCAGAGTTTTCCATTTGTTCTGTATTCAACTGGCGACAAGTCCAGCACCTCCCATGGGGGTCTCAATTCTTATGCCAACAAGAATTATGCTCTTTTCGCTGAAAACAGGAGAAAATTGAGATATCTTTCATCGAGACTCTCAGGAATGAGAAAGAGTCGGGAACGGATTTTCATCTTTGAGAAGAGAAATCCCGGGTATGCGATTATTTCCGAAGAATTTCGCGCTCAGGAACGCGGTATAAGGTTTGCTATTCTCTTCAGTAAACACGAACAAACCAAGTATGAGGAGTTGACATGACCATAAAACAAGCAATCGTTAAGCAAGTCCAGGGTATCACTTTTGCGGCAAAATCCGATTCAAACCACTGGATCACGATGGACGGTCCCGAAACATTCGGTGGAAGCGATTCTGCGCCACGTCCAAAAGAACTGCTGCTCATGGCACTCGGCGGGTGCACGGCCAGCGACGTTGTGCCGATCCTGAAGAAGAAACGCGTTCCTCTGGAGAATCTTGAAATCCGTCTGACCGCGAATGTGCGGGAGGAACATCCCCAGGTGTTCACCGACATCCACATCGAATATGTTTTTTATGGAGATGGAATCGATCCAAGAGATGTTGAGCGCGCGATTGAGCTCTCCACAACGAAGTATTGCTCTGCTTCAGCAATGCTGCGGGCAAGCGTGAAGATCACACATTCGTACAGGATTGAGCACTCAAGGAAGGGGCAGCCGGCGAATGTCTACGTATAAGGCACTCGAAGTGTGGACTGCGCAGACTCTCTGCGACGTGGGAATTCTTCTCTCCATAGTCTCATTCCTGTTCCACATTGCCCGGCCGTATTTTGACCGTATCCTCAATCGCTTCACATTGCGCGTCGCTGCAGATTTCTGGTGGGTTGCCTATGTCATACTACGGGATGGTTCCTTGCTCCTCGCTCTGACCCTCGGTTTTCTATCCCTCAACCTGGATCTGATGGCCGACATCAAGGTTGGACTGCCTTTCGTCCCCCTGGGAACAGTTGCACTCGCCGGTGCACTGGCAATCAAGGTATTTAGGAATTCCGAGGACGTCAACAAATCGTTCCGGTACAGCACGTATCTTGTAGCGCTCGCGGCCTTACTGAACACGCTGGGATTCGTGTTCGTGATGGAGGGACCGGGAGATGAGTATGCCGCGGCATCAACATCGTTCTGGCAAACGATGCACTCATGGCGCTCAAATGCCAACCCTGAGCTGGCTACTTTCACTTTCTACGTTAGTATTTCACTGCTCGCAGCCATTGTCGTCACCACGAGCGTATCGACGCTGCGCATGTATGGAAAGATTGTGAAGGAAAATGAAAAGGATGCCGGAGCTTAAGCTTAGCTCAAGAAGTTGTATATCCTGCGGGATATGTATGGACGTATGCGTCCCGGGAGCGATTGCAATGCGAGCTCACCCGGCACGCGGAGTGGAAGGCACGATTTCGTTATGCATGTTTCTTCAAACAGATAGCAACATCGAGACCGGGATGGCCCGGTTAGCCACATTTCCCCACCTGGCGCGTCCAGGCTTGTGTGACGGCTGCAAGGATTGTATGTTGGAGTGTCCAACCGGCGCTCTTCGATACGAGTGCGGAGTCACTCCCCAACATGCGTTGAGTGTTTCGGAGTCAGAAACCCACGACGTACGTTAAATGATATCCATATAACTCGCAAATAGGAGATAATAAAAATGTCGAACAAGAAAGCAGATCTGGCGGGACCGGGCATCGGGAATTATAAAGAGCTGGAACAAAATACTTCCGACCGATTATACTTCCCTGCTTAGCCCGAAGGAAACCCATCTTGCGCTGAAGGCCCTGAAAAGATACATCGTCGACAATCTCAGTAAGGAATTGAATCTTATTCTCGTGGAAGTTCCCCTTATTGTCGATAGTGAGAGCGGGGTAAACGACATGCTCGATCGCGACGGATCAAGGACTCCGATCCAGTTCCATATTTCCAACGACTACAATAAACACCCCATCGACGCACAGGTGGTTCAGGCCGCCACAAAATGGAAACGGGTTGCACTGAAGCAGTTCGGCATGAATGTCGGTGAGGGACTTGTCACCGATATGCGCGCCGTGCGGAAAGACTATTTCCTCGATCATGACCACAGTGCGTACGTCGACCAGTGGGATTGGGAGCGTGTCATCACGCCGGAGCAGCGTAATCTGATATTCCTGAAAGAAATCGTGAACAAAATCTGGAAAGTTATCACAGTCGCTGAGACCTACATACAGGATATGTTTCCGAAGTTGAAGACCGATAGATATCCGAACCTGCCCGAAGAAATCACATTCCTTCACGCGGAGGATATTCTCGACATGTACCCCGACTTGCCGCGCAAGACACGGGAGACGATGGTGCTGCAAAAGTACCCGGCCATTTTCATCATCGGTATCGGATGGCCTTTGAAGGACGGTTACCCGCATGAGATGCGTGCGTCGGATTACGACGACTGGATGGCTGAATCAGTTTCCGGCGAGGGCAAACCCATGCACGGGCTGAACGGCGATATTCTTGTATGGAATCCAGTGACCAGACGCCCTCACGAGCTGAGCTCGATGGGCATACGCGTAACCAAGGATACCCTCCGGAAGCAGCTTGAAATGTCGAAACAGCTTGATTTCCTGAAGCTGCCGTATCACAAAGAGATCCTCAACGACCAAATCCCATTAAGCATCGGCGGCGGTATCGGCCAATCGCGAACGACCATGCAGCTGCTGAAGAAGGCGAATCTCGGCGAAGTGAGCGCGACTGTTTGGCCCAGGATTCTCAAAGAGATGTGTGCAAAGAACAATATTTTCGTGATTGAGTAACATGGAAATCTCATCTGATACAGTTGGTCTGCTCGTATTACTTCTGACTCTCCTTCTGGTCATTTGGTTCTTCATCAGGATTACCATGAGGATAAGGCGCGGCGGCGGAAGTCTGACGACTATTGTCCTGGGAGCCACTGACGAGTTCCTGACAACGGAGCGCAGCAAGGCTGCAGAAATCATCGTCAACCAAAACGCCGGCAAGAAACTCGAAGCACAAGGTTCCGAGGGATCCAATAACCCGACAACGGCTGAATCCCCCTAAAAGGCCGGATGTAAGTCAGAGCTACATTCAGATGGATTTCCATGAATCAAGCGGCATAGTGGCCGCCCCGCTCCGCCGGAGG
>DASYTP010000221.1:0-7021 GCA_036002145.1 Bacteroidota bacterium
AGAAACATTGGACGGGTTCGATGTACACCTACACTCCTGTGCTTGAGTTTGAAGAGCGAATATTGTACAAACACTGGATGGATGATGTCGAGAAGCAAAAGGTGAGGGCGCTGTATTAGTTGGTTGCCGATCAAGACGGCTACAATCCGATTCTTGCAACTGAATTGACAAATTAGTACATTTCCTTCGATCAACGTTACAGCTGGCTCATGGAGAGGTGGGTGAGTGGCTGAAACCAACGGTTTGCTAAACCGTCGTATGGGGTAAACCTGTACCGAGAGTTCAAATCTCTCCCTCTCCGCTTGGCATTTTGAAGCTACGGGAAACACCGAAAGCACATGGCATATTCTAGCCGTGTTTTGGCCGTGGGATGATCCGTGTGGAAGGTGTCGGCTCATCCGGTTACTACCATTGTCCCCACAATCGGGGATTTTTTGTTTCATGACCATGACAAACATCGCACGTATTCGGGTGAGGTTCGCGCCAAGCCCCACCGGCTTTCTTCATGTCGGCGGCTTGAGAACTGCATTGTATAACTACCTCTTTGCCAGGAAGGAGGGGGGCGCGTTTATTCTTCGCATTGAGGACACCGATAGATCCCGTTACGTCGAAGGTGCTGTTGCGAACCTCATCGAAACCTTTCGGTGGGCAGGACTTGAATACGACGAAGGTCCGTCGAAGGGGGGCGAGTATGGACCTTATGTCCAATCGGAGCGCCTGGACGTCTATAAACATCACGTCGAACAATTGCTGCAGGGCGGCACGGCATATCGCTGTTTTTGTCCGCCGGCTCGTCTTGAGGAAATGCGAAAGCAACAGGAGAAGATGAAAGTTTCGCCTAAGTATGACCGGCGCTGTCTCAGCCTCTCGCAGCGGGAGATCGAAGAAAGTCTCATGAATAAAGTCCCCTCCGTCGTGAGGATGAAGGTGCCCGATGCAACTGCGATCCGGTTTCAGGACATCATTCGGGGGGAGATCGAGTTCGCGAGCGAGTCGCTTGACGACCAGGTGTTGATGAAATCGGACGGATATCCCACGTATCATCTCGCAAACACCGTGGATGACCACTTGATGAGAATTACTCATGTCATCCGGGGAGAAGAATGGCTTTCGAGCACTCCGAAACATGTGTTACTGTACCAATCGTTCAACTGGCAGCTTCCGGTGTTTGCCCATTTGCCGCTGCTGCTGAATTCCGATCGATCGAAGCTGAGCAAACGACAGGGTGACGTATCAGTCGAGGACTACCGTGCGAAGGGATATCTCAAGGAAGCGCTGATAAATTTCGTAGCACTGCTGGGCTGGAACCCGGGGACCGAGCAGGAGGTCTTCTCCATGGACGAGCTCATTCACCAGTTTTCGCTCGATCGGGTAAACAAAACCGGAGCAATCTTCAGTGTCGAAAAGCTGGACTGGATCAACTTCGAACATCTGAGAAAAAAACCCGATGAAGAAGTGCTGAACATGTTAAAGAATGAGCTCGCTCATTCTGAATATAACAATCATACGTATGATGACGCATACTTGCTCAACGTTGTTCGTGCAATGCGGGATCGAATCTCTTTCGTCAAGGATGTTATTGATAAGAGCCCATATTTCTTTGCGCCTCCCGCCACGTACGATACCGACGTCGTAAAGAAACGATGGGAAAAAGAGACTCCCGATCAGTTGAAGATACTGGCCGAAGAGTTCGCGGCCCTCGAAAACCCGGGGAAGCAAGAGTACGAAGCAGCTCTACGACGCACCGCGGAGCGTCTCCAGATCGCCGACGGAAAACTTATCCATGCCTTGCGCCTGGCAGTCTCCGGGGTTGGCGGTGGTCCGGGAGTCTTCGACATCGTGTTCATTCTTGGTACAGACGAATGCGTCAAGAGAATACATAACGCAAACGAGAGAATCGCGAAATGAGTGACAAGAACTTTATCCACGAAATCATCGATCAGGATTTGAAGGAAAACAGGTTCAGCGGGAAAGTGAACACTCGTTTTCCCCCCGAGCCGAACGGCTATCTCCACATCGGTCACGCCAAGTCGATCTGCCTGAATTTTGGTATCGCAGAGGACTACCACGGATTATGCAACCTTCGTTTCGACGATACGAATCCGACGAAAGAAGAGCTGGAATATGTCGAGTCGATACAGGAGGACGTCCGTTGGCTCGGGTTCGATTGGGCTGAGCGACTCTACTTCGCGTCGGATTATTTTGACAAGCTCTACGAGTATGCAGTCCGCCTTATTCGGAAGGGAAAGGCATATGTATGTGAGCTCAGCGCCGATGAGATTCGTGAGTACCGGGGCACGCTCACCGAACCGGGAAGGGAGAGCCCCTTCCGGAATCGTTCCGCCGAAGAGAACCTGGATCTGTTTGACCGCATGCGAAGAGGCGAGTACCCCGACGGATCGCGAACGCTGCGCGCCAAGATCGATATGGCTTCCCCCAACCTCAATATGCGCGACCCCGTGATGTATCGGATATTGCACTCCGCACATCACCGGACAGGGGATTCCTGGTGTGTTTATCCGATGTACGATTGGGCGCACGGACAATCTGATTCCCTTGAGGGTATCACGCACTCGATCTGCACCCTTGAGTTTGCCGACCATCGGCCGTTGTACGACTGGTTCCTTGATGAGCTTGGCATCTTTCATCCGAAACAAATTGAGTTCGCCCGGCTGAACCTCAGTTACACGGTCATGAGCAAACGCCGCTTATTGCAGCTTGTCGAGGAGGGACACGTAACCGGATGGGACGACCCCCGCATGCCTACGATCTCGGGATTACGCAGGCGCGGATACACCCCGGAGTCCATACGTGCGTTCGCCGGAGCGGTAGGCGTTGCAAAGCGTGAAAGTATGATAGATGTAGGTCTCCTCGAGTATAGCATTCGCGACGACTTAAACAAGCATGTGAGGCGTGTCATGGCAGTGCTGCGTCCCCTGAAGGTGGTGATCGACAATTACCCCGATGGACAGGTTGAGGAGCTCTCCGCGGTAAATAACCCCGAAGATCCTTCCATGGGTTCACGCAATATTCCGTTCTCCAGGGTGGTGTACATCGAGAGGGACGACTTTCGTGAAAATCCCCCGCCGAAATATTTCCGCCTCTCACCCGGTAGCGAAGTGCGGCTACGCTACGCATACATCATCCGCTGTGTCAGCATCGTCAAGGACGAAACGACCGGAGAAATTATCGAGCTTCACTGTACGTATGATCCCGCGACAAAAAGCGGTTCGGGCTCGGTTCAACGAAAGGTCAAAGGGACCATTCATTGGGTTTCTGCCCCCCATGCGTTGGATGCGGAAGTACGCTTGTACGATAGACTCTTCTCGATCGAGGACCCGGGCGGGGACGACTGGAAGAATTATCTCAACGCGCATTCGCTCGAGGTGTTGGCGAATTGCAAAGTTGAGCCGGGCCTAGCCACCGCGAGTCCGAGGGATCGATTTCAATTCGAGAGGATGGGATATTTCTGCGTCGATGAGGAATCGGACCAGAAAACATTAGTATTCAACCGTACGGTAACTCTGCGCGACTCATGGGAAAAAATTGAAAAGTCAACGACATAGGATGAATGTACCCTTGACTCTCAGCCGATAAAGCCCTATATTTCAAAGCTTCCTAATTCGTATGCACTCCCAGGACATTATCAGAATACACAATGCATCGTTCTATGCGTATCATGGCGTCGCGAGCGATGAACAGAATCTCGGCGGCAAGTTTGAGGTCGACGTGGAAATCCGGGCAGATCTCTCTGCCGCGATTCAACATGACAGCTTGAAGCAAACCATCAATTACGAAGCCGTGTATGCATTGCTGCGACATATTGTGACGTCGAAGAAATACTATCTTGTCGAAGCGCTCGCGAAGACCCTTGCCCAGGGAATTCTTACTGAGTTTCCCGCGTCGGAGGTGGTCACTGTGAAGGTTCGTAAACCGCATCCTCCCGTTAAAGGCGTGGTTGATTATATCGAGGTGGAAGTGACCGAGGGTCGTCGCTGAGATATGTATCGAGTGTTCTTAGGTCTTGGCTCGGATCTCGGTGACCGCCTGCAATACCTGGACAGTGCCATCGCGGAGATCGGTCTCGGAATGAAGATCAAAGCGATATCGGCGGTCTACAAATCAGCCCCCTACGGTATGACAACCGACTGTGAATTCCTGAATATCGCCGTGGAAATCGCGACTCCTCTTGAGCCTCGCGAACTTCTGGACGCGTTGAAGTACATCGAAAAGAAACTCGGGAGGTCTCCGCAAACTCACATGAAGGACAGGGAGATCGACATAGACATCTTGCTGTACGAAAATTTCTATTACGAGGAGCACGCGCTGCATTCACTGGAAGTACCCCACCCCGATCTGCACAATCGAAGATTCGCGCTCCTGTCGCTGAACGAAATCGCATCGGACGTCCTTCATCCAATCTACGGGAGGTCTGTGCACGTGCTTCTCCAGCAATGCCCCGATAAAGGGGCAGTAGAGCGAACCGCATTTCGGCTTGAACATTCATCATCACTGACATAGCATACGCGTGCGCCAGTCTCTTGAGTCCCTGATCCAGCAATCGGAACTCCGACATATCGCCATCGAAGGCGTCATCGGCGCCGGGAAGACAAGCCTCGCGAAACTCATCGCCGAGAAACTTTCTGCGATGGTCGTCCTGGAAAAATTTGAAGAGAATCCGTTCCTCTCCAAGTTCTACGAAGATCAGGAGCGTTTCGCCTTCCAGACACAAATGTTTTTCCTCCTGAGTCGCTACAAGCAACAACGGGAGTTTCTCCAGACCGATCTGTTCCACCGATTCCTTATCACCGACTATATCTTCGAGAAGGATAAGATTTTCGCATATCTTAATCTTGAGGACGATGAACTGCGGCTCTATGAAAACGTGCTGAGCACGATCGAGCATTCCGTTCCAACTCCCGATCTTGTGGTCTACATTCAATGCAGCGTAAATCGCCTGATGACAAACATCCGTTCCCGCGGAAGGGAGATCGAACACGGCATCACCGAGCAGTATATCCGCGATCTCAACGAAGCCTATAATTATTTCTTCTTTCGCTACAAGGCGGCTCCACTGCTCATCGTTAATGCATCCCAGATCGACTTTGTCCACAATGCGGAGCATCTCGAGGATCTGACGTATGAAATCTTTCGTCCTGATAAGGCCCCGGTGGAATATTACAATCCCCCTGCCGGCGGCAAGTTCTAGGGTCAGTCATGATTCGCTTCTTGTTATGGTCGATTTTCGTATTTGTTGTCTGGAGACTGATCCGGACATTCATGAGTTCAGCCGCGGGCCGCAGGCCGAATCCCGCCGATAAGGGCCGGCGACCTTCGCCCCCCTTCCATGATGTTCAGGACGCGGAGTTCGAAGATCTCAAGCCAAAACCCCCTTCCGAATCCCAATCGCCCGACAAGTAGCTGTCGTAGAAACACTTGTAACTCCCATCGGAGTTAAGTATCTTTAGGCAATATGTACGAAGCAGAAGTGCAAATTGCAGATATTGAACAGGTGCCGACAGGCGAGGTTCCAATCGATCTTGAGCAGGGAATATTACGCCTCAAGGAGGAGCTCAACGCCGTCATTCTTGCGCATTATTACCAGGAATCTGAGATTCAGGATTTGGCAGATCTCGTCGGGGATAGCCTGGAATTATCACGCAGGGCCGCGGCGACTTCCAAGGAGGTAATCGTATTCGCAGGCGTGCACTTCATGGCGGAGACGGCGAAAATCCTGAACCCGGAGAAGCAGGTTCTTCTCCCCGACCTCAACGCCGGATGCTCCCTCGCGGAGGGATGTCCGGCTCCCCTCTTCGAACAATTCCGATCCCAGCATCCGGACCACATCGTCGTCATGTACATCAATTGCTCGGCCGAAGTGAAGGCACTCAGCGATATCATCTGCACATCGAGCAATGCCGAGAAGATCATCCGACAAATCCCCGGGGATAAACCGATCATATTTGGGCCCGATCGCAATCTGGGGAAGTATCTCATCAAGAAGACCGGCCGCCAGATGCTTTTGTGGCAGGGAACCTGCATCGTGCACGAGACTTTCAGCGATCGTAAGCTCATTCATCTCAAATCGCTCTATCCCGGGGCAAAGTTGATCGCCCATCCTGAGTGCGAGGAAGTTATCCTCAACCAGGCGCAATTCATCGGCTCGACAAGCGCACTGCTGCGGTATGTACAGAGTAGCCCCGATAGGGAGTTTATCATCGCGACGGAGACCGGCATCATTCATCAGATGCAGAAGGCGTGCCCGGAGAAAACTTTCATCCCCGCGCCCCCGGAAGAAAGCTGCGCGTGCAACCAGTGTCCGTATATGAAGCTCAATACGATGGAAAAGCTGTACCTGTGCATGAAACATCGGTCTCCCGAAATAACGCTGAGCGAAGACATCATGCATCGTGCGTTGCGGCCTATCCGGCGAATGTTGGATATGAGCTAGGCGGCATTCGACGAACCGTCATGAATGCCCTCTACGGCACTATCCTCCTTTTAGCGTTGGCAGCGGGTTGCGAACGTGGAACCACTGTCGGAAGGGATCTTGTTTCTCAGGAGGTAAGTGTCTATTCTTTGGAAAAGAAAGGTTTCGTTGTGACTCAGAAGGTGATAAAGCCGGACACAGAATGGAAGAAGCAGCTTACGCCCTTGCAATACGAAGTGACGCGGAAGAAGGGGACCGAGCGTGCGTTTACCGGGGAATACTGGGACAATCATAAACAGGGCGTCTACACGTGCGTCTGCTGCGGCAACGAGCTGTTCCTGTCTGAGTCCAAGTTCGAATCGGGAACCGGGTGGCCGAGCTTCTGGAAACCGATACACGAAAACAATATCAGAGCCGAAACCGATACCAGTTATTTTATGAGACGGACGGAAGTAGTGTGCAGCCGATGCGATGCTCACCTTGGGCATGTGTTCGAGGATGGGCCTGACCCCACAGGTTTACGGTACTGCATGAATTCCGCGTCGTTGAAGTTTGAAGAGAAGAAGTAGGGAAGAGATTTTTTCCTACGTT
>DASYTP010000222.1:0-5271 GCA_036002145.1 Bacteroidota bacterium
CGCCCGACTTCGTCGAGGTCTCGTCTCGAATGGTATAGGGTCGAGACGGGCCGGGGAGCGGGATTCTGGAAAGCGGAATTTAGGCTTTGGGGCCCTACACATTCTCCATGATCAGAACCCCGATCTTTCTGGCATCGCTTCTCCTCAACTCGGAGTAGAGCGGCAGACAGAGAATGCGTCTCGATATGTCTTCCGAAACGGGAAATGCTCCGGATTTCACGTACTTGAGGGTATTCAGTGACGGATAAAAATATCGACGCGGGTAAATTCCATGACGCTCGAGCTGTTTGACCACCTTCAACATCACTTCTTCTGTGGGAAAAATCACCGGATAATATGCATAATTATAACCGGCGCGGGGATGAATGACGGGAATCCGGAGGGGACCCCCTCCAAGGATACGGGAATATATTTCAGAGATCGCTTTTCGTCGCCGGATAAATGATTTCACGCGGGGCAGGATCGATAGCCCCATTGCGGCATGGAGTTCGGAATTCTTTCCGTTGATCCCCAGAACTTCGGGGAGTTCTGCGTCGGAGGTGGAGGAATGATCGTAACCGAAATTGCGCAGAAGCGGTATCCGGGCAGCCAGCTCATCGTTGTTCGTCACCACCGCTCCCCCCTCGCCGGTGTGAAAGAGCTTGGTCGCATGGAAGCTGAGCGTCGAAACATCCCCGTGATTCAGCACGGACGAATTATCGAACGTAACTCCAAACGAGTGGGCAGCATCATAAATGACGTTCAGTTGCCGTTCCTTTGCGATGGAGTCGATCGTCGTGACGTCGCACGGGTGACCAAAGACATGAACCGCGAGGATTGCCTGGGTTTCGCTTGTGATCGCCGGCTCTATTCTCCGGGCGTCGATGCAAAGGGTGTCGGCATCGATGTCGACAAATCTGGGCCGGCAATTCTCCCATACAATCGACGAGGTGGAAGCCACGAAAGAAAATGGAGTCGTGATAATCTCCTTGTTCAGGCCGAGAGCCTTCATTGCGAATTGGAGCGCGACCGTGCCGTTTGATACAAAAAAAAGATGTTTCACGCCGAGGTATTTTTCCAACTTCCTTTCAAGTTCCAGCGAGAGCGGCCCACTATTGGTGACGCGACGCGACAACCAGATTTTCTTCAAAAACCTGTTGTACTCCCGAAGAGGGGGTAAATATGTTTTTGTTACATTAATCATGGATCAGATGTTCAGATGGTTGTTGCGTGCTGCCAAAACGTTTCTATAGATTTCCTCAACCGCCGAAACCATGTGCTCGGTAGTGAAGCGCTGCAGGAGATAATTTCTGCTCTCCTTCCCCATTGAGTGGCGCAACGACGGATCGCCGGCGAGCAGCATTATTTTATCTGCCAGTGCTTGCGCATTCCGATCCGGAACGACGAAGCCGTTAATCCCTTCACGCACATTCTCGATCACGTCTCCCACTCGCGTCACGACGACGGGGAGTTCATGCGCAAGTGCTTGCTGGACCGCGAATGAGATTGTTTCCCCCCCGCC
Source organism: Bacteroidota bacterium (assembly GCA_036002145.1). Lineage (GTDB taxonomy): Bacteria > Bacteroidota > Ignavibacteria > UBA10030 > SZUA-254 > DASYTP01. The sequence continues at coordinate 1,502 of DASYTP010000222.1, forward strand.
TTCAACGGAAGAGTGCGCGTAGATGTCGAACGACGAGTACAATGCCTGGAGGTCCTCGCGAAATCCTGTGAACAGGGTCTGCCCGTCGATGCCGAGCGAGCGTACCCGAGCTTTCAATTCCTCAAAAAGTTCCCCGTCTCCAACGATCACGAGCCGGGCGGAGGGGTATCTTTTTCCGACCAACGCGAATGCCTGGATCAGGTCTGCGTGTCCTTTCATGGGAACCATGCGGGCAATGTTGCCCACCACGACGTGCTCCTCTGAAAATCCGAACTGATTCCTCAAGTTCCGCCGCTGATGCTCGTCGCGTCGCATAGCGTCCGGGTCGATGCCATGGTAGAAGACAGAAATTTTTGAGGCTGGAATGCCGTCGTGTGACACCAGGAGCTCCTTCATGCGGACGCCATCGGCGAGAAAGCGATCCGTCATGGACCGGTTGCGGATGCGATGCGTAAGATTGTGCTGGATGGAGTGAAGGCTATGAACATTGGTGACATGCGGGACACCGGCGCGCCAAGCTGCAAACGCCCCGGCGGTGCGATCATAGTTGCTATTCGTGTGAACAATCTGAACATTATTTGCCCTGATCGCACGCGTGAGCGCTGAAACAAAATGTATCAGTCTTCCGCTTGGAGGAAACTCGAGCGGAACAACCTGAATGCCGGCCGCCAGGCATTTTTCGTACAGCAAATTGTCCGGCCTGCACGATACCCACGCGTGATGCCCTCGACCTTTCAACGCCCTGGCGATCTCAAGCACGAAGTACTCACCACCACCGTATATCGATGTTGAGTTCGTGAGTAAAATGTTAAGGGGAGCGGACATCGGGGTGGAAATGTATGAATTCAAATGACCAAAACCTGGAATCTTTTTACGATCGTTTAGAGAGGAGAATAAATCTTATCTCACGTAACGCTCCACCTGCCTCCCGCTGAACAAATCGTTATACTCATTGATCCGCTTGTTCGTTGCATGAGAGAGATCGATATCCGCGACTGCAATCCCCGGCTCAGTCTCGCCGAGCCGGTGAAGAATTTCTCCCTTGTGGGAAACAATCTCACTTTTCCCGATGTACTTCAAAGTGATTCCCGCCCTGTCTTCAACGCCGACACGATTTGCCGTCGCCGCAAAGACGCGGTTCTCCAGGCAGCGCGTCACCATCGCATCCGGACAGTAGGGCATGACAAGGTTCGACGGGTGTGCAATGATTTGAGCTCCGTTAAGAGCAAGAGAACGAGCGCTTTCCGGGTACATCCAGTCAAAACAAATCATCATCCCGACTTTACCAAATGGCACATCATACACTGGAAACCCGAGATCTCCGGGAGCAAAGAACAAGGTCTCCCGGAAATAGAGGTGCGTCTTGCGGTAGAGTCCGATCAGTCCCGATGGTCCGAGGAGGACCGAGGAATTGTAGAGCTTGTCCGCCCTTTCCGCGAAACCGTAGACGATGTAGCAGGACATTTTGCTTGCGAACGCCGTGACGGCGTGGAGCGTGTAACCCGAAACACTTTCTGAAAGTTCTTCAACCTCCCCGACATCGGCGAAGTTATAACCGGTGTTAAACAATTCGGGAAGGACGTATAAATCGGCCCCGCGACTTTCCATTGCCATTAATGCCGCCTCCACATTTTCCGCCACCTGACCAAACAGGGGGCACGTCTGCACCACAGCTATCCTCATACCGGCTAAAATACAACTTCCTGAGGGCAGTTCCAAGAACGGGTGACGTCCTGTGCCGGCTCAGTTTCAACTGTAGTCTCTTGATACTTAAAAAGATTCTTTGTACATTTCGGGCATCAAATAGCAGTACACCGTTATTGCCCCGAGAGGAAGGATGCGCATGAATGCTGCACGCTTTTCCCGGAGGGAACGCTTGCGATACACCTGCTGATGTGCCCGAAACAAACCCCGTCGTGGTTAGAGTCACCAGCAACAGATGATCGAAAGACGGTTTGGTCGCTTTCGAACGCAAGTTCCAGAGCGCCAATATTACCGGCGTACACCATGCCGACGGTTTGTCGGGTCAACATTTTTTATAGGAGTAGTTCATGGAACAAGGTACTGTGAAGTGGTTTAACGGATCCAAGGGTTTCGGATTCATCTCCCGCTCTGACGGCGAAGACGTATTCGTGCACTTTAAGTCGATCACCATGGAGGGCTACAAGACCCTCAATGAAGGAGACAAAGTAGAATTCGACGTCGAGCAGGGACCGAAAGGTTTGCAGGCGCTGAATGTGAGGAAAATCTAAGTACCCGGCTGAACCACAAAATCCCGTTCATTCGAAAGAGTGAACGGGATTTTTTTTGCACGTGATATGCCAAACCCCTGCTACATTTCGCTCAATCCTATCAAGGAAACAAGAATCACGATGAAAATCCCGATCAAGACAAGTGCTCCGAGGCATGTCCCGATGATGCCGAGCACCATCCCGGCGGTTGTCAGGCCCCTTTCAGATTGGTCGATCAATCCGGCGTTGATGCTCTTCATGTCCGAATGACCCATGACCCAGGCAGGAATTCCGGTGATAGGCCCCGTCAGAACCAACGCGAGAATTCCAAGCGTAAGAATGACACCGCCTCTCCCCTGACGAAGTGCCGGTCGCGCCGGTTGTTGCGGCTGTGTGGCTGCTGCCGGTTCAATTGCCGCCCCACAATTGGAACAGAACTTCGATCCCTCCGGTTGCTGCGAGTTGCAATTGTTACATACCATAGCGTTCTCCTCAATAAGTATTCTGAGCAAAGTATAGAAAAGGATATTTTGAAATGCAAGCGCCGGTTTGCTGAGAGCATGGCTGGAAATGGCAGATCCCGATGTCCGACTTCGTCGTCCATCGGGATGACAGTTTTCCCCGATGAATCGGGGCAACTGTCACTTCCAGAAGAATCCGCGCAGTCTCCGGTCGGCGCGAAATTCTTCGAGCGCTTGAAAATCGAGATTGAAGATTGAGACGCCTGCCTCAGAAACGGGTTGAAAGAACAATGGTGGATCCAATGAGGTCGGATCTGCGAGCCCACCGACACCACACGTGCGATGCGGTGGGAGGACGGAATCTTCCCCCCAGTCGCTGATCCCGACGAACACGCCGAACTCGTACGCCCGCGCGATTGCGAGATGATGCCACAGTGATCGCGAGTATTCTGCGCCCGGCTTCCTGCTCACGGACAACGACGGAACAAGTATCACATCAGGCAGAACGCTTGCACGAAGCAGGATGTCTGAATACCAAAAATCGGCGCAGATGACGACGAGGAAGTTCTTGCCATTGATGGAGAACTCGCCAAATTTCTCGCCGGGAGAGACAATGTTTCGCTCGCTGAAATATGGCCGGAGCTTTGAGTATGTCGCGATCTCGTTGCCGCCGGCATCGAAAACGATTCCGGTGTTGATGCGTTTTCCTTCTACCTCACGGTGATGCGAGCCTCCGACAATTGTGCATCCAGCGATGTTCGCGATTTTGCCGAGAAAACCTGCATACGCTTCTTTGTTGTCATCGAATGTGAATTGCTCCGGAAGCAATAGAACGTCGTCTGGCCGCGTGCCCCCGACCACGCCTTCAGCGAGCGATTCGATCACACTCAGATTGTGCCGGGTATCGTGGGCACGGAGCGTGGGATTGAGAAGGACGAGGCGCATCAGTAGACCTGTTCAATAGTGTCTTGTATCATACTCATGTTAAGCCTCTCAATCAAGAAACCACTAAAGCCCTTCGTGATAGGAGCTACGGAGATCTCAGCCCACGATTGCAGCCCACGATTGCAGCCCACGA
>DASYTP010000223.1:0-5531 GCA_036002145.1 Bacteroidota bacterium
ATATTATTTCGAATCGATCGACAGCACGGAGACCGAGGTCCTGGGATCCGACAGGCTTGACCACCCGAACTTCATAAAGATCCCTCTGGGGGAAGGCGCCATCTACATTCACCTTGTGCCATGGATTTTCACGAATTACAACATCCTCAAAGCAGATAATGCTTCCTTCGCCAGCGAGCTTCTCACTCAACTGCCCCAGGGCGAGTTGATATGGGACGAGTATTACAAAGGAATCCGGCACGCTTTCCACACGCCGTTATCATTCGTGCTGCAAAACGATGCATTGCGCTGGGCATATTACACGATGGTCGTCGGTGTTTTCGCGTTTATTTTCGTCGAGGGAAAGCGGAGGCAGCGCAACATTCCCATCTTTGTGCCGTTGCGGAACGAGACCCTGAGCTTCGTCGGGACGCTGGCGCGTCTTTACTATTATCACAGACATCACAAGCGCGTGGCGTTACAGATGCGCCTGCACATCCTGGAGTTTATCCGGACGAAGTATCGGCTCGCGACGGGAAAGCTCGATGATCATTTCGCGGAAGTGGTCAGTCGCAAGGCGGGAATCCCCGAGGTTGAAGTGAAATTGCTTGTGAACGAGCTCCGGGTGTTGGATGTGCCCGGCGACTTCGAGGAGAAGCAGCTGATGAGGTTGAATGAGAGGATGGAGAGGTTTTATGGGAGATGTCGGTAGGTCAGTAGGAAGTAGGGAGTAGGGAGTAGGGAGTATGTTGGTATGTTGGTACTGCGGAAGTGAAACCCAAATAACGGATAACAAATAACAACTAACTATACGCCACATGGAAGAACCGATATTCGAATCGCGCATCAATCTTGGGCCGCTGCAACAGAAGGTATCAACGATACGGGAGGCTGTCGGGCGTGTAATCGTGGGGCAGCGGGAAGTCATTGATCTCATGATCGCCGCCTTTCTTTCCCGGGGAAACGTTCTGATCGAAGGGGTGCCGGGCATCGCGAAGACGCTTGCGGCACGAGTTCTCGCTGCCTGTACATCGGTCGGTTTCTCACGCGTTCAGTTCACTCCAGACCTCATGCCCTCGGACGTCCTGGGGACGTCGGTCTTCAACCTCAAGACGACCGAGTTTGTCTTTCATCCGGGGCCGATATTTTCGAACATCGTCCTCGTCGACGAGATCAACCGCGCCCCGGCGAAAACACAGGCTGCCCTCATCGAAGTCATGGAGGAACGGCAGGTGACGATCGATGGAAAAACGTATCCGATGCAGGAGCCCTTCATCGTCATGGCGACGCAAAACCCGATCGAGCACGAGGGGACGTACAGGTTGCCGGAAGCGCAGCTCGACCGCTTCGCGTTCAAGATCAGCGCAGGCTATCCGACCGCTGAAGCTGAAGTCGCGATCCTTGAGCGGTTCAACAGGAACACGCTCGCAGCGGAGCTCGCCGGAATTAAGCCCGTGATCACGAGGGATGAATGGCTCGTCCTTCAGGATCTTGTGCGACAGGTTCACGTTGAGACGAAACTGCTCGAGTACATCGCTCGGGTCATCCGCGAGACGCGGCAACATAACGCCTTCTACCTCGGGGCGTCTCCGCGCGCCGGCCTCGCCGTCCTCGGCGGCGCGAAAGCCTGGGCCGCGATGAACGGGAGAGATTTCGCCACGCCCGACGACATTCGCGCGATAGCAGTTCCCGCGCTTCAACACCGGTTGCTGCTTGTGGCGGAGAAGGAGATGGAAGGTGTATCGGTCCCGACCATCCTGAACCAGATGCTTGATAGTATCGAGGTCCCCCGGTAGAGACCTGTTTTGTAATTATGTTGAACATATTCCAAACGAAGGGGGTCGGGTAAAATTCGAAATCCTAATATCGAAATCCTAAATTCCGCTTTCAAGAATCCCGCCGCCGAGCGGAATCCAGAAGCGGGACAAATCCCAAATTCGAATTCAAAAAATTCAAAAACCTGAGCTTTTTTTAACGGTTTAAGATTTCGAGATTGGGGAATTCCAATGTTCAAATGACCAAAACGTGGAATCTTATTGGGTAGTACCTCAGTTTGCAGTGATGGCCTGCATCGACCTCCCCCGTGGCCCCCTCCTTCGCAAGGAGGGGGCGCAAAACATCCTCCCCTTGCGAAGGGGAGTGAGCGCCTCCCCGAAGGGGTCCTTTGGACACTCCGTTCAGGATGACAATAAAGAAAACTTTTTGGACAGCCTCGCAATAACCAAGATTTTCCGCAGCCCGCTAGTGTCGTGGTCCGCAAGTAACTTGAATCAGTCCCGGCGGCCTGCCCGACCCGACTTCAGTCGAGGTCTCGTCGTAGACGGACTGAACGACGCGAGTCGGTCAGGCGGGGACGACCTGTTTGTAGTAATGAAATTATCCCAAAATTTGCATAGCTCCATAGGAGCGGCCTCAAGGCTTTGTAAACATATTTCGATGACGGCACACTAATGCAGTTCTGGCGCAGCTTTTACCTGCAAAAACGATTTTACCGGCTCATCGCGCTGATCTGCGCGCTGTTCCTTGCGGCGCATTTTTTTCCGTTGGTGATTGCACCTGCGCGGATTGCGGCGTTCCTGCTGGCCGCCCTGACGGTCTTCGACGTGGTGCTCCTGTACAGGCGCGGGAATTCCCTCGAGGCGAACCGACGTCTTGCAGTGAAGCTATCCAACGGGGACGAGAATGCGATTACCATAGAACTCACCAGCGGCTTCAATTTTCCGCTCAGCGGGACGGTCATCGACGAGCTGCCGTTCGTTTTTCAACGCCGCGACTTCCGCATTCCGTTCACCCTCCCCGCCGGAGCGCGCAAGACGCTTAGCTACTCACTTCGCCCGCTGCAGCGCGGGGAGTTCGAGTTTGGGGCGATGAACGTTTTTTGCTCGACTCCCGTCAGTCTTGCAGTAAGGCGTTTCCGTTTCGAGGAAAACGCCCGGTGCGCGGTCTATCCTTCCATCAAGCAGATGAAAAGGTATGAACTTTACGCAATCTCCGACCGGCTCACCGAAGCGGGCGTGAAGAAGATACGTCCCCTCGGGCATACGCTCGAGTTCGATCAGATACGCGACTACGTGCAGGGGGACGACCATCGCACGCTCAACTGGAAGGCGACTGCCCGGCGACAGAAGATCATGGTCAACCAATACCAGGATGAAAAAGCACAGCAAGTCTTCTGCGTCATCGACATGGGCAGGAGCATGAAAATGCCCTTCAACGGGCTCACACTGCTCGACTACGCGATCAACGCGAGCCTGGTCATGAGCAACATCATCATTCACAAGCAGGACAAAGCGGGATTAATCACGTTTTCGGATGACGTGCACACCATACTTCCCGCGAGAGCGAGGTATGCGCAGATGTTCCACATCCTGGAAGCGCTGTACGCGCAGCGGACCTCTTTTCAGGAGTCGGACTTTGAACGCATGTGCGCCGCGGTAGCCCGGCGAATCAAGCAGCGCAGCCTTCTGTTGTTGTTTACCAATTTCGAGTCGATGGTGTCGTTGCGGCGCCGCATCGCCGCGCTGAAGCGTTTGAATCACCGGCATGTCCTCGTGGTGATTTTTTTCGAGAACAGCGAGCTGGACGCCGTCGTTCGCCAGCCGGCGGAGGATGCCGAGGATGTTTATCGGAAGATGGTATCGCAGAAGCTGATGTATGAGAAGCGATTGATCGTGAGAGAGCTTGGGCGCGAAGGAATCTACAGCATGCTTGTCGCGCCTGAAAACGTCACGGTCGCATCCATCAACAAATATCTCGAATTGAAGGCCCGGGGGACGGTGTAATGCGGGAGACGTCGATGGAAACCATTTCGATACCGACGACACAGAACATCAACCTTGAGTATGACCTCGCGGGGGTCGGGGACCGCGTCATCGCTTTCCTTTTCGACGCGCTGGCTCAGGGTGCATACGGCGCCGTCATCGTGCTCGGGGTAACTCTTTCCGGCATCGGCGAATTCCTCGAGCCGTGGATGTGGATCGGCATGTATCTGCCTATATTCGTCTACGAAGTGGTGATGGAGAGTTTCTTCAAGGGACAGACATTGGGGAAGATGGTGCGGGGCATCAGGGTCATTCAGATAAACGGAGCGGAGCCGACCATCGGGAGTTATATCCTCCGGTGGTTATTGCGTTTGGTGGAAATTACTTTTTGTGGTGGAAGCATTGCGCTGATTGTCCTGTTGATCAACGGCAGAGGACAGCGTCTGGGGGATCTGGCCGCCGGCACGACGGTGGTGCGCATGCGGCGGAAGGTTACGCTTGGCGAAACTCTCCTTACCGCGGTTCCTGAGGCATACAAGCCCGTCTTCCGTGAGGCAGCTTTGCTTAGCGACCGGGATATTGAAACGATCAAGGAGGTTCTGCTCGCGAGTCCGAAGGACGATTACTATGCCGAGATACGAATAAAGCTGCAGTACAAAACGAAAGCGATCATCGAGCGGAAAATGGGGATACAGAGCACGATGATCCCGCGCAAGTTTTTGGAGACGGTGTTGGCGGATTATAATTATTTGAAGGGAAGGATGTGAGCGCCCGTTGACTCATATAAGAATCCAAATCCTGTTCCTATCTCTGCGATTAGCTCGAACCCGCCGGGAATCTTCACTCCCGAGCGGGATGTATTTCTATCGGCTCCAAGCGGGTAACTTCTCAGATGTGAAGAAGTTCGTCTTAATGAAATGACCTGTGATAGCGGAGGAGCCGCGCCGAGAAGAAGGTTTCCTTCTTCCTGGATTACTCGCGGCTGAAGGAAACCTTTAACCCCAGCCCTTCAAATCGAGCCGGGGACTTCCGAGCCCGCTGTAGGCCGTTCCCGGCTTCGCGTTCGGTTCACTTACACAGTTGATAGATACGCTCATCTGCATGGCGTGTGGAGCTGGATGTTCCCGCCGCCAAGCGTTCCCGATGCCGAGTAACCGCTGGACAATCTGAGAACGAACGTGTCATTTCGTCCGGGCTCACCATTATCCGAAACATCTGCCTGATAAGTGAACCCGCCTGTTCCATTGATCTCACAGCTACCTTCAATGTGACGTGATGTCGCACCTGTCACCACATAAGCAGTCACTCCAGTTCCGTGTACCTTAGGACCGTTTGAGCCATGGTCAATATATTGCAGATGACCCCAGAAACTTCCGCTCTTGATTCCACCGGCGACAGCAAAGTTCCCCTTCCCGCGAGAGGGCGTTCCATTGGTCCAACCCCCTCCGGTGATGAAGTCACCCCCTGTGCATGGCGGATTTCCCCTGCAGGTAATATCGGCATGCGCAGATGAAATGATGACATCAGCGACTCCGGTGACAACGACATGCAGTGCGTTGACCGTGATGTCGCATGAATTGTTCCCCGAAGAACTTATCTGCTCGTTGATGATGACTTTGCCAGCGTCTGACGGCAGCGTGATCGTCTGGTTAGGTTCACCGCTCACCACAACAGATTGTCCGTTGAGAACAAGATTGGCGATTTCTGAGCTTCCGGTGCAGCTTGCACCGCATTGAGAGGTCGCACGCGCCATGAGGAATCCGGCTGTAATTGTCTGACCACCGACGGTCA
>DASYTP010000224.1:0-9048 GCA_036002145.1 Bacteroidota bacterium
GTTGCACGAGGAAGCTACTCCGCTCGTCAAAGCCTGGGGAATGTGGAACTGGCACGGTCCGGGCATCGACCTGAACCCGCATTTTTTTAACTACCCCGCATTGACTTTCTACCTCCTTTTCGTGGCCCAGGGAATACAATACCTCATCGGTCACATTCTTGGAATCTACCCAAATCTGCAATCCTTCGTAACTACGCTGGGCGCGATTGCGATTCCTGCGCGTGTCATCATCGGGCTTCTGGATGTAGGGACGATATGGATCACCTACATGTTTGCGAAAGAAGTATCGGATTGGAAGATCGCCCTGATCGCGGCCTGGCTCGTTGCCATCAATCCATTGCATGTGACGCAGGCGCACTATATCACCGTTGACACGCCGTTGACGTTCTTTGTCGTGATATCGCTCTTATTCATGTACCGTAGCTACTCTCGGCCGGCCCAAAAGTGGTATCTGCTATCGGGAATTTGCATCGGACTTGCCGCCGCAACCAAATACACCGGTGCGTTTCTCCTGATCGTTCTTTTCGTGCTCCATCTCATGCGATCAAGAACGCTCGCCGACGCCTTGCGGTCGATCGGAGACCGGGGATTCATCCTGGGCTTGATGGCGTCACTCGTTGTTTTTTTGATGATTAACCCTTACATCCTCATCAGTTACGATGAGTTCATCAAGGATTTCTCCTTTGAACAATACCATGCCGCAGCGGGACATCTTGGGGTGGAGTCTTCACAGGCGACCGTCGACTTCTACCTCCTGGGTGTGCTTCCATCGGGAATCGGTTGGCTGCTGTCCCTCCTTGTGCCGGTTACGGTCCTTCTCCTCATCGTCAGAAAGGAAACAAGCAAGCTCTTATTGTTGCTATTTCCGGTTATCTACACCACCATCATGAGCACCTGGGAACTGCGCGCGGATCGTTATCTGCTCCCGGTGTTCCCGGTAACCCTCCTCATTTGTTCGATTGGGATGAGTGCTCTCTGGGAACTCATCAGGTCGGGAATAGACCGATTCACGTCGAAAGCCGTTCGAATTGGTTTTGCAACAATCCTTGGCGGCTTTCTTGTCGTGCAACCCATACTGAACGTCTATCGTTTTCAGCAATCGATCGTCCTTCCCGATACACGCACCGTCGCAAAAACATGGGTCGAGCAACGATTCCGGCCGACCTCAGCGATCGCGACGGGTCCATTCGGCATCACGCTTCAGGATACGAACTATAACCTTCTCATTATTCCTTTTCTCGCGGTTAACCCCGAGCGTACCGCGCCGTTTTATGACTCTCGATGGTATGAGGACTTCGACCTGTTGATCGCTTCGGACTATGATTACAGCAGATATGCGAGGGATCCGGAGAAATACGGGAGCTTTCTTCCCTACTACGATTCGTTGAGATCGCGCTGGAAGCTCCTGTCGGAAATCAAACCAGAGGAGCATCAATTGGGTCCGACTCTGTGGTTCTACACGTATCCGGATTCCATGCGCCGGAACAGGTTCGAGCCATCACTTTTCGAGAAGTTACAAGGCTCGATTGAGAGTACAAGAGTCAGCTCGTTCCTCAACAAACTGGGAGAAGTGCTGCTCCAGAAGCAGAAATTGGAAAAGAGCGGACAGGTGATGCGCCAGATCCTATCGGTCGAGGTGGATAATGTCCGGATACGGAACACGCTGGCGCAGGTGCTTCACTCCATTGGTGATGACCGCGGCGCCCTCCTCGAAGTGCAGAGGTCGCTGCGCACTAATCCGACCCAGGCGGAATTGTTTGGATTCGCGGGGGACTTGTTGCTGTCACTCGGCAGAAGCCAGGAGGCAGAGCTCAGCTACCTCAAGGCGCTGCAACTTAATAAGTACCTGAATATTGCGTACACCCGGCTCATAGCATTCTATACCGAGCGCAAGGATCAGACAAAGCTGAAGAATATCCTCGAACGCTATTACGGCGTACTCCCTCCCCGGAGTGATGAAGCGATGAGGATACGCAACGAGCTGGAGCGCCTCAGGGGCTCTTCCTAAACAGCGTCCTGGGTTCGCATACCGGCTCCCGAAGCTACTTCAGCGAGGCAACAATTCTCTTTCCATGTTCCCTCCCGTTTTCGATGAAAATCTTGTTATTAAAGCGGCCTCCAACCAGGCCTCCGGCAACGAACACGTTCGGGACGTTCGTCTCCATAGTCTCAGCGTTATGCACCGGCGCAAGTGAATCTTCGTTCACTTCGATGCCTATTGACTTCATAAAATCGACGTTGGGACGATAACCGATCAGGACAAAGGCAAAGTCCGTTCTCACATCCAGCGTGTTCCCGGTACTCTCCTGAACGATAGTTCTTCCGGGAAGAAATTCCCCCACCGTACAGCCGAAATGCACCGTGATCGAGCCATCAGTCACACGGTTCTGGAAATCGGGCAGGATCCAGTATTTTACTCCGCTGCTCAGCGCCTGACCGCGGTGAACGACGGTGACTCGCGCCCCATGGCGCCACAGGTCCAGCGCAGCCTCGACCGCCGAATTTTTCCCCCCGACGACCAGCACATCCTGCTGAAAATAGGGCAACGCATCGCGATAGTAATGCGAAACGCGCGGCAACTGCTCTCCCGGTACGCCCAGCAGACTCGGGGTATCGTAGTATCCGGTCGCGATGACGACGGCGCGGGTTTCTAATTCCGTTCCATGAGCGGTCTTCAGGGCGAACCCCCCATTCCGTTTCTCCACTCCGACCACCGGTTCGAAGAACCTGCAGTGCAGGCGATAATGTTCCGCCACGCTGCGGTAGTAGTTGACGCAGTCAAGCGACGTGGGGCGCGTTGATGGTATGACGAACGGTATCCCCCCGACTTCCAGCAATTCCGGTGTCGAAAAGAAAGGCATGTCCCGCGCAAACTGCTGGATGGAATTGACTACGCCTCCCTTGTCGACGACGAGGTATTTCATCGCCGCCTTCTGTGCTTCAATGGCGCAAGAGAGTCCGGCAGGTCCGGCACCGATGATGATGATGTCGTAGCGGGAATTCACGGATGGTCGGGAGACTGAGAGAACTGAGATGGAAAGATTTTAGGATTCGGACTTGAGTGTTGGGATTCAAGTTTCATGATTCACGATTCAAGCTTCGAGTCGACAAAAAAATCCTGTCTACTTGCTACAAGACAGGATTGTTGAAGAGCTGAAGGTCGGATTTGAACCGACGACCTGCGGTTTACGAAACCGCTGCTCTACCAGCTGAGCTACTTCAGCGTTATTGACCATGTACCGGCATCGGGACAGCTCTACCACTGAGCTACTTCAGCAGCTACTTCTCCTTGCTCAAGATTGAGGTTTGTCTCCGTAGAAAACCGTGGGAAAGAACTCACCGGTTTCGGTGGAAGTGCCCTGCATCCATTCTTTTTCGGGCATTACGGTCCGAAGCGTCCATTCACGCGCCACCTCAAGGGCTTGATTGGAATCTATCATCTCAATGGTTTCCCAGGGGCAATACTTCACGCACAGTTTACAGCCGATGCAGACGTCGAGGTCGATTTCCACAAGCTTCTTATGGACATCATACTCAGGTCCGGCAACCACGTACATGCAGTCGACCGGACACACTTCGAGGCAGACTTCACATCCCGTGCAGCCCTCCTGGTTGATGACCGCGAGTTCCTTCGGACGCTTTTTTCGCGCCGGAACTGAAGATTTGGGAACCGCGGTTCCGGCGGGCATCGGTGCTGTTTCTGGCATTCAGTTCTATCTCTGAAAAATTGACTATCAAATAATAAACGAAAATTCTCGGACAGATTCAAGTGAAACGAGGATGAGGTAGTGTATCAGTTTGAATCAGAGAACCAAAATGTGAGTGATCACGCACTCGTTAACCCCTCCTATAATCCCCGCCAGACCACAGGCGGGCTGGCTCCCCTTCGCAAGGGGAGGATGTTTTGCGCCCCCTCCGTGCGAAGGAGGGGGCCACGGGGGAGGTCGATCCAGGCCATCGCCGCGAACTGAGGCAATACCGAGGATGATATTGGATGTTGGGCGTTGGATATTCGATGTCCGTAAAATCGCATCTCCAATCCCGAGTCCCAAGTGTGGATGCCCGACTCTGTCATCCCGCGCAAGTCGAAGACTTCGTCGAGGTGATTTCCCAATCCAAATTGCAATCCAATTGGTTCGTGCGGCTCGAACGCGCGTGGAGAGCGACAAACATGCGGAAGTGCGAAACGGTCGCATCGATACGCGTGATGATTGTCGCGGAAAGAGTGGTGCTCGTCGTCGTTCCATTGATTGACGCGTAGGCATGGTTTTGCACCTGGTCTGGTCCGGGCTCGTCATCCTGAATCCTCCGTCGTGACATTATCGAGCAGAAATTTGAATCAGATTGTGGAGTGGCCAAGAATTTCTTATTTTAGTTCGAGCGCCAAAAACTGAAAAACATGAGTAACGAGTCCTTCGACCGGGCCCAACGAATTTACGACGGCATAAAGCCGCTGGCCACTGATATTTTGGAATGTTTCAGAAAACAGCTGACCATCGTTGAATGCGTCGATTTCCTCATCAAAAAAAAGCCGATACTTGCTGTTGATTTTGACACGGACGGTGAAGAATTTTTGAATGAAATACGGAAAGTGATGTTTGAGACTCTTTCTCAGCAGGATCAGAGTCACGCAGAGTTCCTAAGCGCAGTCGTTTATGGAGGCAACTTTGCTGGTAGTCCGTTACCGCGAGAGACACTCAAAAAGTATTGGCGAGAAAAAGAACCATGAAAGGTCGCTTGGTTCCCTGGATTCGCGTAATCGGGTCATGGACAAGACCTAGACATTACAGCATGTTCCGTATGGTCACATCCTCTCGCACTATTTGACTCCCTACCTCGTGAGACAGGATTTCACGAGAGATATTAACGAGACACATCTATTCCGCTCCCAGCACGAGGATTGCAATCTCCTGTGGAAATCCTCCACCCCACATCTCATAACTCGCATCTCACATCTCATATCTCACATCATCCCTTATGAATGCCCGGTTCCGTCATCCCCCGGAGATCAAACACCTTGTCGAGCTGATCGGCTGCGAGGAGACCCTTCTCCAAGACGATTTGTCGGATTGACTTCCCCGACTTGAGATATTCCTTCGCAATTTCCGCGGCTTTCAGGTAGCCAATGTGGGGATTGAGGACCGTGACGACACTCGTGCTATTCTCGGCGTAGTATTGACAGCGCTCGGGGTTTGCGGTGAGCCCCTTGATGCAGAACCTGATGAGTACGTCGATGGAGGTACGAAGGATCTCAATCTCGTGGAGAAGATTGAACGCAACGACCGGCATCATCACGTTGAGCTCCAGCTGACCGGCTTGCGCCGCCATCAGCACAGTGGTATCACAGCCGATGACCTGGAAGCAAACCATGTTCATCATTTCCACCATCGACGGGTTGACTTTCCCGGGCATGATGGACGATCCGGGCTGCACTGCCGGAAGGTTGATTTCCAAGAGACCGGTTTTCGGACCCGAGCCGAGCAGCCGGATATCGTTACAGATACGGGAGAGGTCCTGGACAAAGTTACGCAGCGCGTTCGAGAGCTCCATCATCGGGCGCAGACTCTGCATCGCCTCGAAATAATCTTCCGCCATTTTGAACGTGATACCGGTTTTCGTGGAGAGTTCCTCCACCATCATCTTCCTGAACCGGGGATGCGCATTCAAACCGGTACCCGTCGCGGTGCCGCCAATACCCAGCTCCCTGGACGAATCCACCGCATGGGCGATCGCCTGTCGGTGTTTTCGGACATTTACGCCGTAGGCTGTAAACTCCTGGCCCAGCCGAACGGGCACCGCATCCATCAGATGGGTTCGTCCGGATTTCACAATATTGTCGAACTCTGTACCTTTCACGAGCAGTTCCTTCCCGAGCGATTCAAGCACAGGGAGGAGCTTGAGGGTTTCCGTGACCGCCCCGATGCGAATCGCAGTCGGACAGACGTCATTTGTCGATTGTGCCATGTTCACATGATCATTCGGACTGACAATTGAATAATCACCTTTCTTCCCGCCAAGGAGCTCGATGGCACGATTTGCGAGAACTTCATTTGTGTTCATGTTGTGGGAAGTTCCCGCCCCGGCCTGGTAGACGTCGACAACGAACCAATCACGCAACTTGCCGCCAAGAATCTCATCCGCCGCCTGAACAATGGCATCCGACTTCTTCGCGTCAAGCAAACCAAGGGATTTATTCACCACTGCCGCCGCCCTCTTAATATGCACGGTGGCTTCAACATATGCCGACTTGGGCTTCAAACCGCTAATCGGAAAATTTTCAATGGCGCGATGTGTTTGCACACCGTAGTATGCCTCGGCGGGGATATGACGATCACCGAGCGAATCTTTTTCTGTTCTGAAAATCATTTTTTATCTCCAAATTTTAGTCAAAATATACAAAAAGAGGCAGGTACTTACAAGATGGAAAGGTTGAATGGTTGCGAGCCAAAATACGACCGCATCAGGCGGTGTGCTGTACACTTCCGCCGGCGTGACCCTCACGGGCTATTTCGCTTCCGGGCCGCCGAGTGCAACGGTCCGCGGAATGGCAGTCTGCCCCCGGCCGGTTGTCACGCTATTGGCTACAAGAATCGATACGCTATCCGGATATCCAATCTCAAAATCCGGGTCGGCAATCTGTCCGCCAACTATTGGCTCCAGGAAGTGAATTTTATTATCATCGCGGCTGTAATAGAATGTCGGAAAGTGTCCCGCTTCGTGTCCCCCCGAACCAATTGTGCTGAAAATGAAAAACCGTGAGTCGAGCGTCCATGCCGCCTTCATAACGCCAAAACCGTGTGCGTGATCTTTCGACATAAAACTTTTTCCACCGACCGGAGTGCCTGACGACGTTCGTAATTCGATCTTGCTCTCAGTTCCGGCGCCTGATTGAATCGAGAGGATACTTGCGACGAGGGTCTTATCGGGGGACAGGAATCGCTTGAGGTTTTTCTTCCCGCCGCCGGCGGCGGCATCGGAATAAGCAAGCAGGAGCACAATGCTCACGGCAATCTTCATCCCCCGTGTCATCGGTTGCGCAGCCGGATCCTTCGCTCACTCCATTTAACGTTCCACTGCGATGTGGAGCCCGGATTGCACTTCCAGCCGTATACTGCCAGGCTGGTTTTTTCTCCCTTAAACACAATCCCCTCATTCTTCAACAACCGCCGCTGCAGCGCATAATTATCGCTGTTCCTGGGGAAGGATATTTTCCCCTGCGAGTTGATGACGCGGTGCCACGGCACATCGGTGCCGTTTGGCAGATTATGGAGGGCATAACCGACGAGCCGTGCCTGACCGAATAATCGACTCTGATCGGCAATTGCTCCGTACGTGCAGATCCTGCCCCGGGGAATCTTCCGAACGGTTCCCCAAATGCGAAAATAACTGTCGGAGGATTTTTTGGTGCGAGACACGGGATTCTCTTTATTTAATATTGCGACAGCAGAGTGTTATTGGACAAATTGTCGAATTGCAATTTGCAACTTGCAAATAATTCCACAGGCGTTCGACTTCATATTACGCAAAAGGCAGAGGTTCGGGTTGGAATAAATTAAGGATATTGTATTTCAAACACAAAAGGGTTCCCAGAATCATGAGAACCCCATTGATGAAGATTTGTTTCACTAAGCCCAACTCCCTCAGCATCGCACCATCTAATACTGGCAACCTGATGCCCGACCCAGCAAAGCTCGGTACGTGAATTTCGTTCCGGAGAAAGGTTTCCTTGTTGTCTCAAATTTACGAAAAGCCTTTACGACCGCATAGACGAAATCGCGCTCGCGGATGATCTGGATGTCACAATGCATCTCGCTGATGAGATTCATTGCCTTCCTGATTTTTCCACCGTGCCCATTCCGCCTGTGCGCCGCTTTCTCAAGGTTTCCGACAACGAGGTAATTGACAAGCGTTGTGAGGGAGTCACCGCTTGGCGTGTACCCGCCGAGCTTCACTGTTGCCATTATTGCATCGACTCGTTTACCAAATTCAAGCGTCCCGGAAAACTGAAAACACATTCCCTCAAAAGTGATGGCGGGATGATTTGTGTAGAAGCTCTGACTCTCCGCGGACTCCCGTCCGGGACGGTTTCTCCCGTTCAGGGAAGAATTTATTCGTTGGCTTGCAGCTTGCGAGGAATTCCTCCGGTTTGAACTCGCGCTGGTTTGGCGTGCCTCTATGACACGCTCAGCATACTGGCTCTCTTTCACAAGGTGCGCGGATGCGTCAGAGCACAATTGGTCTTCATTGCCATGAAGCCACTCTTTGAGGAGTGCAGTCTCCACGGGATCGAGCCTCCTGTCGAAGAGAGTGACCGACGCCAGCTGTCGAGTCGAGGGATGATCCTTCTGTGAACGAACAAGTTGTATAGTTTTCTTCACGAGCGGCTCCTTATGATGAATTGGTCTGTAGTTACATCCCGTATCAAGAAAAACCTGGTTCCGCAAACTCCGTCCCGTTGATGCATCCACTCACCGGACCTACGCGCTTTCTCCTCCATCATCCTGCCAACGGCCTGCTTCGTCCGTTGGCCGTGGAAAACCATAACCCTGGGCGGACGAATCCGCCTCATGGTATCCTCCCTGTTCAACGGAGGAGTGCGGGTTCAACGGGATATCGGGGACCTGTTCAATTGATCGAAGTTTACCGACCCATCGGTCGAATCCACGCATCAAATCTTGATGGGGCGATATTCTCCAGACATGTTTTCTGAGTTGTTTACGATCCTGCATTCCGGGGTATCTCCTTTCCGTCGCGAGCGTCCAGATGTTTCTCATACATTTGCCTCATCGCTTCCGCAAAAGCTAGAGCCTGGTGCCTGTCATTGAACCAATCCGACGACATCCGCCTTTTGAACCAAAGGAATTTTTTCCAGCGTCGAACAATCCACGTTCCAGGATCGGAGTCTCGATGTCTAAGTTCGATGAAGCAGTTTCCGCTATTCGACAATACTGTGATTTTTTTCATGAATAATGCTGCGAGATGCTTCCGTTGAGCTTCAAGGATACCGAGGAAGGTCTCTTTCCGTCTCGCCGCGTAAGAGACTTGCCA
>DASYTP010000225.1:0-7473 GCA_036002145.1 Bacteroidota bacterium
GTAGCAAATCAGAGGATGTCACCTCGCCGCATGCAGTAAGTCTCGTGAACTTACGGGTGTATGAAATTCGTGCGGCGTGTTATATGGTCGGATCCAGCCGGGCAGCCGGTTTCACTTTTTCCTTTTCTTTCTTCTTCTTCGTCTTCTCGGCTTTGGCCTTCTTCTGCTCCTCACCCACCTGATAGTCCACGAGCTCGAGCACCGCTACTTCGGCGCCGTCGCCAAATCGCCGGCCAAGCTTCACCACGCGCGTGTAACCGCCGGCGCGATTGGCTACCTTTGGCGCAATTTCACCGAACAACTCCTTGACGACTTCGCGGTCTTTGATATACTTCGCTATCTCACGGCGGGCATGTACGTTTTTCTTGTCCCCCTCACCTGCGACTGCGTTTTTCGCACGGGTGATCATCTTCTCCACGAACATGCGGGTCTCCTTCGCCATGGCAACTGTCGTCTTAATTTTCTTATGCCGCAGCAGCGCGGTGCAAAGCGCGATCAACGTCGCCTTGCGGTGACTGGCAGTTCGCTTGAGCTTTCGTCCGGATTTTCTGTGACGCATGTTTTATACCTTGAACGATTTGTGCAGTGTGATAATAAATCCGAAATCCTAATTAATTGGTCTCGTCGACCAGATACTTATCGACGTCCATTCCAAACGTCAGGCCGAACTGCTCGATGATCTCCGAAAGCTCCGCCAGGGATTTGCGTCCGAAGTTGCGGAACTTCAATAGCTCCGGCTCATCGCGCCGTACGAGATCGGCAATCGTCTTGATGTTCGCCGCGCGCAGACAATTGTGTGAGCGGACTGAGAGTTCGAGCTCATCCACGTTCATCTGTAAAATCTTACGAATGCGGGCAAATTCGGAATCCTTCTCCAACATCTCCTCCGAAGTATCCGACTCGACGTCGAAGCTCAGGAAGAGCTGGACATGCTCTTTGAGAGTATTGGCAGCCTGTGCGAGGACATCATCGGGGGCAATGGATCCGTCTGTCTCGATCTCCAGGATCAGCTTCTCGTAATCCGTCTGCTGCCCGACGCGCGTCGGCTCGACGAAGAAACGAACGTTCTTTATCGGGGTGAAGATCGAGTCTATGGCGATGAGGCCGGCGATCTGCTCGGCCGGTTTGTTCTCTTCCGCCGGAACGTAACCTTTCCCACGACCGATCCGCAGCTCCATCTCGAACTCCGATCCCGCATTGAGCGTGGCGATGTGTTGATCGGGATTAAGAATCTCGATCTCCGGATTTGATTTCTGGATGTCGGCGGCAGACACCTCCTTCGGTCCTTTCATCTGGAGCAGGATACGGTTCAGCTTCTTGTTGATGAGTTTCATTCGCACCGATTTGAGGTTTAGAATGATCTCCGCGACGTCCTCGACAACCCCATTGATCGTCGAGAATTCGTGCAAAACGCCTTCGATCCGGACAGCCGTGAATGCCGTACCGGGAATCGACGACAGGAGCACGCGGCGCAGGGCGTTGCCCATCGTGACGCCGAAGCCCTTCTCAAGCGGTTGCAAAATGAATCTGCCGAAAACATTCGAGAAGCTGCTCTCGTCGAGCTGTACCTTCTCCGGCATTTGGATATTTGACGTTACCATATGTCTCCTATTTAGAATAGAGCTCGACGACAAGCTGTTCATTTGCATTGAGGGGAACGTCGGCGCGCTCGGGAACATTCAAAAAGGTCCCTGCCATCCCTGCTTTATCCAGACTGAGCCAGGGTAGCATGGTGCTGTCCTTCATTCGCTTCATCGACGAGTGAATAACATCGAGTTTCTTGCTTTTTTCGCGCACCTGAATCACATCCCCTGCCCGCATAAGATATGAGGGAATATTCACGACGCGATTATTTATCATGAGATGTCCATGACCGATTATCTGCCGCGCGGCTGCGCGCGACGGCGCGAAGCCCATGCGATAGACGACATTATCGAACCGGGACTCGAGCATCTTCACGAGTGTTTCCCCGGTGCGACCCGTCTGCCGTAATGCCTTTTCAAAGTAATTCCGAAATTGTTCTTCCATCAATCCGTACATCCGGCGGATCTTCTGCTTTTCTCGAAGCTGCAGGCCGTACTCCGACGTTTTCTGCCGGCGCAACTGTCCGTGCTGACCGGGCGGATATCCGCGCCGCTCGACCGGACACTTTTCTGTAAAACATTTCGTGCCTTTGAGAAATAATTTCTGCCGTTCCCGCCGGCATAACCTGCACACAGGTCCGATGTATCTACCCATATTATCCTTTAGTTCATGATCAGATGATTGATGCCGACGATCTCAGACGCGGCGACGCTTCGGCGGACGACAGCCGTTATGTGGAATGGGTGTGACGTCGCGGATGCTCAGAATTTCGAGTCCCACCATCTGCAGCGAACGTACACCCGCCTCGCGGCCCGAGCCCGGACCTTTCACGTACACATCCACTTTCCTCAGTCCCATATCGAAGGCTTCCTTTGCCGCCGCCTCAGCGGTTACCTGGGCCGCGAACGGAGTGTTCTTGCGTGAACCTTTGAATCCGTTACGTCCCGCCGATGACCAGCTGATCACGTTTCCATAAACGTCCGTGACGGTGACGATGACGTTATTAAAGGTTGCCTTGATGAACACCTTGCCCGTGACGTCGACCTGTATTTTCTTTTTTTTCTTCGCACCGGCCGCAGCAGCGGCTGCTGATGCAGCGGAGGTTCCTGACGCCGGTCCTGTAGTTTTTTTCGCCATCGCTGAGTCTGCTCCTTATTTATTTCTTCGCTATCGCCTTCTTCTTGCCGGCGACAGTCTTCCGTTTGCCTTTTCTCGTGCGTGCGTTGGTTCGAGTCCGCTGACCCCGCACCGGCAGCCCCCGGCGATGCCGCAATCCACGGTAGGAATTAATATCCATCAACCGTTTGATATTCATCTGTACCTCGCTGCGCGAGGCTCCTTCAACCTTGTACTCGGACGTTATGATGGAGCGGATCTTTGCGACCTCATCATCATTAAGGTCGCCGACACGCTTGGTCCGGTCAATTCCTGCCTGCGTCAGAATGTTTACTGCACTCGACCGGCCGATGCCGTAAATGTACGTCAGACCAATTTCCGCCCGCTTGTTCTTGGGCAAGTCAATTCCTGCGATACGCGCCATGTCGTCTTATCCTTTCGTAATGTTTATCAGTTGCGTGATTATCCCTGCCGCTGTTTGTGCTTGGGATTCTTGCAAATGACCCGCACAACGCCTTTGCGCCGGATAATCTTGCAATTGTCACACAATCGCTTTACCGATGATCGTACTTTCATAATGAATCCCTTTTACTTATATCGATAGGTGATTCGACCTTTGGTCAAATCATACGGAGACATCTCAACGGTCACTTTGTCGCCTACAAGTATCTTAATATAGTGCATTCTCATTTTTCCGGATATTACCGCAAGGATTTCATGACCATTATCGAGCTTTACACGAAACATTGCATTGGGCAGCGTTTCCGTGATGACACCATCCATCGTAATAGGACCTTGCTTAGCCATTCACCGGATCATTTTGTTAGGATTTCAGGTTCATGATCTGTCACCAGCACCGTGTGTTCAAAGTGTGCCGACGGTCTCCCGTCTGAGGTCCGTACGGTCCAACCGTCGCTTTCGATCTTTACGGCGTATTGACCTCCATTGACCATGGGCTCGATCGCGATAGTCATGCCGGCCTGGAGCATCATGCCCGTGCCGGCTTTGCCAAAATTCGGGACTGCCGGCTCTTCGTGAAGAAATCGCCCCACTCCGTGCCCGACCAGGTCACGTACGACGGAGAATCCGGAATGTTCCACGTGCTGTTGTACGGCAGCGGAGATATCGTGAACGCGATTTCCGGCACGGGCCCGGTCAATTCCCTTGTACAGCGATTCTTCGGCAATTTTCATCAACCTCGTTTTGCCTTCGGTCACCTTTCCCACTGGAAACGTCCAGGCACCATCCCCGTACAAACCGTTTTTCTTCACTCCTACATCAATCGCGATGATTTCACCTTCCTGAAGTGCCCGGTTGCCCGGGATTCCGTGCACAACTTCATCATCGATCGACGTGCAGATACTGGCAGGGAACAGGTTACGCGGATCCGTACCGTATCCTTTGAACGCGGGCTCCGCACCCTGTGATCGAATGAACTGTTCCGCAACTGTATCCAGCTCCCCGGTTTTGACTCCGGGGCGCGCGAGCTCTTTCAGCAATCGCAGCACCTCGGCTACGATCCGGCAGCTTTCCCTCATCGACGCGATTTCATCCGGGGACTTGATCGTCGCCTTAGGCATTACAGGCCATATGTTTTACATTCTTCTGCCCTTGATCTTGCCGCTCTTCATAAAGCCATCGTAATGGCGCATGAGCAAGTGCGACTCAATCTGCTGCAATGTATCCAGCCCAACTCCGACGACAATGAGCAAGCTCGTGCCGCCAAAGAAGCTCGCAAAATTCGATGTCACTCCCAGCCGGATCATGAACGCGGGGAGAATCGCCACGATTGCAAGAAAAATCGAGCCGGGAAGTGTGATTTTTGTCAAAATATTATCGATAAAATCCGACGTGTTCTTGCCGGGGCGGATGCCGGGGATAAATCCTCCCTGTTTTTGCATCGTCTCGGCAACGTCCTTCGGATTAAACGCAACAGCCGTATAAAAATAGGTAAAGAAAATAATCATCAGCCCGTAGACAATCGAATAGGAAATCGACGTGTAGGAGAGGTAGCCCGCAATGCCCTGCAGGAATTCGTTGTCCGGGAAAAAAGTCAGAATCGTGTTCGGGATGAACATGATCGCCTGGGCGAAAATGATCGGCATAACCCCTGCAGTGTTGACACGCATCGGAATGTATTGCGTGACCCCGCCATACACTTTTCGTCCAACGACCCGCTTCGCGTATTGCACCGGGATCCGGCGCGTCGCCTGCGTCACCATGACAATTCCGGCGACAATGCAGACCATCAATCCAATAATAATGAGTTCGACGATCAAACCCCGCGCCTGGGAGCTGACAAGCTGGAACTCGTCGAGGAGAGCATTCGGGAATCTCGCAATAATCCCTACAAAAATGATGAGCGAGATACCGTTGCCGATTCCACGTTCCGTGATCTGTTCCCCCAACCACATCATAAATATTGTGCCTGCAGTCAGGACAATCATCGTCGAAAAATGAAAGAAGAAGCCCTGGACCTCGGGCGGGATAATTGGCACGCCGCTCGGCTGCATGCTTGAAAGCTGAACACTGATCCCCGATGCCTGCAGGAATGAAATCGCCACCGTGCTGTACCTCGTCCACTGCGTGATTTTCTTTCGTCCTTCTTCCCCTTCTTTCGTCAGTTTCTGGATCATCGGTACGACGGCGCCCAGGAGCTGGATGATAATGGACGCGCTGATGTACGGCATGATCCCCAGCGCGAACACCGCAGCGTTGCTGAAGGCGCCACCGACGAACAGGTCATAGAGACCGAAAAGCGTGTTCGACGTTTTGTTTCGCATCGCCTCGGCGAGCACGGCCGCGTTCACTCCGGGGAGGGTGACGTGTGCGCCGAGACGCACCACCACGAGCAGGCCCGCTGTAAAGAGGATGCGCTGCCGGAGCTCCTGAATCTTGAAGATATTTCGAAAACTTTCAGAAAGTTTTGCCATCTCTTACCTTGATTCTGAACGAACCATGACAACTTTTCCGCCGGCGCTTTCTATTTTCTGGGCCGCGGTCTTGCTGAACGCATGCGCGTTCACTTCGAGTTTCGTTTTGAGATCCCCGTCGCCCAATATTTTCACGGGCACCGACTTTTTGGAAACAGCGCCGACGCTATAGAGTACTTCCGGCGTGACCTTGCCGCCGGCGATCTTGCCCGCCGCAGCGAGCTCTTCAAGCGTCGCCACGTTCACAATCTGAAATTGCTTCTTGAACGGACTGTGAAATCCAAATTTCGGAATGCGGCGCACCAGCGGCATTTGCCCGCCTTCGAACCACGGGCGAAAGTGATTTCCCGAGCGGGCGCCTGCACCCTTATGTCCGCGGGTCGCAGTGCCACCGTGACCGGATCCCTGTCCGCGGGCGATACGCTTTCTTGGTTTGCGAGAGCCCGGAGTTGGATGAAGATTGCTGAGAATTGATCCTGCCATGATATTAGTTCACCTCTTCCACCCTGATCAGATGCTTGACCCTGTTGATCATTCCTCTGATCTGTGGAGTATCTTCTTTAATGACCGAGTAATTCGGCCTGCCTAAACCGAGTGCTTCAATCGTTCGTTTCTGCGCTTCCAGGCAATCGAGCTGACTTATGACCTGCGTAATTTTGATTTTCTTCTTCATGTTATGCCTGTCCGCCGGCTGCGGGCCTAACCGGGTTGTTGAATAATTCCTGCACGGTGATACCGCGCCGGCGGGCCATCGTGCGCGCATCCGTCAAACTCAGGAGCGCTCTCAATGTCGCCTTTACAACATTATGAGAATTGGAAGAACCGATCGACTTGGTCAGGACGTCCTTGACGCCCGCCGATTCCAGCACGGCACGAACTCCACCGCCGGCAATCAATCCTGTTCCCGGCGATGCCGGCTTCAGGAGTACTCTCGATGCGCCGTATTTCGCAAAGATTGGATGCGGGATCGTCCCATTGACGATGGAAACCGTTACCACATTCTTCTTGGCGTCATCGATGCCCTTCGATATGGCATCCTGAACCTCGTTCGCTTTTCCGAGGCCGATACCGACATGACCGTCGCCGTCGCCAACGACTATGATTGCGCTGAAACTGAAACGGCGACCGCCTTTTACAACCTTTGCGACACGATTGATGTGTACCAATCGGTCCTTGAGATTTAACTCACCTGCCTTGATTCGAGCCAACGTTCTTTCTCCGTTAATTTTCTTTAAATGCCTTGAGCTCCCGAGGGAGGATTCGAACCTCCACTAGCGGCTCCAAAGGCCGCTGTCCTGCCATTAGACGACCCGGGAATGGAGATCTTGCTTGAGAACCGGGGTCCCTCGTGAGGTCAGAATTCAAGCCCGCCTTCACGGGCACCATCGGCCAATGACTTTACAACCCCATGAAACATATACCCGTTACGGTCGAAGACAACCTTCTTTACGTTTTGGGCGGTGGCTTTCTTCGCTAAATACGCTCCGACGCGTTTCGCGATTTCCCGGTGACCCTTGAGGCCCTTGAGTTGATCCTTCAATTCCTTCGTCAGCGAGGATGCTGCCACCAGCGTTTTGGCCTGGGTATCATCGACGATTTGCGCGTAGAAATGATTCAGACTTCGATACACCGTGAGCCGGGGCCGTTCAGCGGTGCCGAGAATCTTTTTACGCACGCGGGACTTCACGTGCATTCGTTGATCGATTCTGGATTTTTTTATCATATCATCATGCCTTTGCTCCGCCACTTGCTCCGGCGGCTGCCGCTGCCTTGCCTGCCTTGCGACGGATATATTCGCCCTCGTACTTCACGCCTTTACCCTTGTAGGGTTCCGGAGGCC
>DASYTP010000226.1:0-3338 GCA_036002145.1 Bacteroidota bacterium
ACGTATCCGCCGTTTTCGGCTCTGACGTAAATTTGTAGCATGTCGTTGTGCCGGTCGAGATAGGGCGTTGTGATCTCTACCCATTCGCCGTTTAATTCCCGTAGCGTGGTCTTGTCCTTGAGCCATTCCCGGTAATCGTGCAACAGCTTTTCAATTTCCTGTGTCGTGGTGGTCATTTAGAAAAGCCCCTTCTGAAATATCGGAAGTTTCGTGATGTTGCACTGACGCATAAACGCCTCGAAGGTGGCAAAGAGGTCGAGCGTGTTCAGATACACGTCTGCCGGAGCGGGGTTCGCCCATTTGTCGCCGTATCCTTCGCGGTACTTATGCAGATGGGGACAAGGGATTTCCTCGCCGTCAGGATTGCGGTGCGGAGGACCGTCAAGGTCGAGGCGCATAAGAATAATCGCCTGCCGCGCGCGGTTCTGATACGTGGCTTTCGTCAGTTTGATGCGACCCCGCGTGACATCGAGATAGAAATTCTCGCGTTTGTCGGTTGACGTGAGCGGGATATTTAACGCCTCGCCGGGGCCGGGAAAATTCCATTCCTTATCATCATCGACGGGCTGCTTTTCCATCGCTATCAACGCCTCGGCTTCAGCTTGGAAGATTTCAATATCAGCCATGCGTCCACATCCTTGCGGCGATTATAAACAGCCGTTCCAGTACCTACAATCATCTATACAACTGAGGGTGGGGCGTTTTTGTGGATTCCTCCAATGCCATGCGACAATATTTCCGCTGGGTTACATGATGTGAACCTGTATACGAAGAATGGCCGACCGCTGCAGGTGTCCGGCAGTAAAGTCTATAGTCGCTCCGGAAAGCTAGTCGGTCGGATCAAAGGCGAGAAGGTGTATGGACCCGATGGCCACTACGTCGGCACGATCGTCGGTGAGCGCCTTGTCTATCGCTCCACGCAGAGCGCTACCGTCAGCTCCCCATTTTCTGGTGCAAATCGTGCAGCCTCCGGTAAGGCGAGTCGTGCAGGTTCGGGAATTTGGGGTGACGAACCGGATATTCCTGATTAAAAGGTTGTGGCGTTTTTTGTGGCGTTCTTATGCCCACGCATGCCCATCCATGCCCAACTAGCCTCGTTTCTTTCGTGGTATCTTATTGATTCGTGGTGCGGACTCAGGGGTTCGAATCCCCCCCTCTCCGCTTTCCTCTGAATCAGTCCATGCTGATGTGACCAAGTTGTATCCGCAGCCGCACTCCGTATCCGGAGCAAGTAGACGAGGAATTGCCCGCGAGGCGGCAGATTCAAGATCAGAAATCCGGTGATCAGGGAGTTGCAGTTTCAAACGTATTGCAGCCGGAAACCGTTCCCGCGTCGAGTCCTTTCTTAAACCATCGAGAACGTTGCTCAGCTGTTCCATGCGTAAAGGACTCGGGAACGACATAGCCGCGAGATTGCATCTGCAGTCGATCGTCGCCAATCATCGTTGCTGCGCGCAACGCTTCGTCCACATCACCGCTTTCAAGAAAACCTTTCATCTGCGATTGCTGCATCCTTTCCGTGTGATTGGCCCAAACGCCTGCCAGGCAATCTGCCTGAAGCTCCAGTCGCACAGACTCTCGATTACCTTCGCTCTTACTGGCTTGGCCTTGGATACGTTGAACCTGATCGGTGATGCCGAGTAGCTTCTGAACGTGATGGCCAACTTCATGCGCGATGACGTAAGCCTGGGCAAAATCTCCCGGGGCATGAAACCGATCACGCAGCTCCTGAAAGAAGGTCATGTCCAGGTAAACTCTTTCGTCACCTGGGCAGTAGAACGGACCCATCGCAGCCTGAGCGAAACCGCACGCGGATTCTACCGCTCCGGCAAATAACACAAGCTTCGGTGCGCGATAGGTTTGACCAGACCGCTGAAACAGGTCCGACCACGTATCTTCTGTATAACCGACCACGGTGGCCACGAAGTCTTTAGTTTCTTGATCTGCTGGCGTGCTTGCCGGACCATTGGCATCGACGGCGGTATCCGGACTAAAAACCGCGCTGGGGTCCACACCAAAATACAAGGAGATCAGCAAGAGAATAAGGCCTCCCAAACCGCCCCCAACCAATCCCGTACGCATTCCGCGTCGATCCTCGATGTTCGAGCTTTGCCGGCCACCTCGCCAGAGCATAATTCTCCCTCCCAGTATTGACGGTTCAATTGCAGAGCTTGTCTCACTGACGTATTTGGGGCAATTCTTATTTCCAAACGTGCTGAGAAGCAGGACATAAGAGCGGCCTCTTTTGAAAATGCCGCCGACGGATGCCGTCGTCGGACACCTTCCAGTCTAATAGGCGCGAGTCCATCAAAGCTGCGCACTATTGCTCACCTCACTGACGACTTTGTCGAACTGTGCAATCACTCCGCGGCGGGTGCCCTTTCCAGGCTGGTATGAAGATGGGCTGGTTCACGAGTTTTTCCGAAGGGATCTCGGCGCCCAAACTGCGGGCGCGCGGCAACAAGTTCTTCGATCACTTCAGCCAGGCGACACTTTTCTGGAACAGTCAGTCCGATCCGGAGGACAACACATCATCAAAGCATTCCGCTTCGAATTGGGAAAGGTTGAATCACAGCAGATCCGGCGCGAATGAACGTCCTGTTGAACGTGGATAAGGCTCTCGCGAACCGCGTTGCCGATGGACTGGGGCTTAAGGTCACCCAAATCGACGGCCGCTCAATATGAGCGTGCCAGCGGACGGAGATCCCGGGAAGTTCTCGTCCCTTCCTTGTGAAAATGAAACTCCCCTCCCTGAAAAAGGGAAGGGAGTTGAGAGCGTCAGCTGATCTTCCGATTGCGAAGGGTAGGATCGATTGGAGTCACGTTCATACGGTCCCCGATGGGAGTGTCCGCGCGAAGCATCGGGCGATCGGATTCGGAAAAATCCGCGGCAGACTTCCCAGTGGATGATACGTCTTCGGCACCGGTTTCCTCCAAAATCCCTTTCGCTTTCTTCGTCCATTCTGAATCGTCGCAATGTCTGAAAAACATTGCAGCGACTATGGCTACTTCCGCACAAGCCTCAGACCTGACAGGGGGCGGGGCTTAGCTACTTCTCAAACACCTTTTTAATCTGTCCGACTTTCTTTTGGATTTTGCCGGCTAGTTTCTCGTTTTGGCCTTCGGCCGCCAGGTTAGGGTTGTTCGTGACCTTTCCCACCTTCTCTTTAACTTTTCCTTTCGTTTCATGAATCTTGCCTTTGATCTGATCCTTCGTACTCGGTTTCATACCTTCCTCCTGGTGGAGGGCCCTCTGCAGCAGCTGGTTTTAGCTGTCGGGGATCTCCTTGTTTTCTGTTAGATGATGAGGGGTGAGTCTCATTGATAGCCGATTGAAA
>DASYTP010000227.1:0-7394 GCA_036002145.1 Bacteroidota bacterium
GCGATCCATTCCTGCGCTACCGTACGCGTGTCAGGCCTCTCGTGAGTCCGTTGATATCTGTAGACTTCGGAGGTTATCGGGGCGAGGATCGTCACGCCGACCACAAGTGCAATCGCCGCCTTAGCGGTATTAAAGTAGCCCCCGCTTGAAGGCAGCAGTTCTGGTAGTCGCCGGGAGAGGAATCCCCACGCCGATTCGAGCCCCAGGCAACCGATGATGCTCAGGAGAGGCAGGAGAGGGAGAATGTAGCGATCGGCACGATATGCCCAGGTGGCAGCGATCGACAGGTACAAGAGCGGCAGAACAATCAACAACAGATGCTCTCTCTTCCGGCGCGCAATAAGATAACAAATCGACATTGCTGCAACTATTGCGAAGGGCAAGCCCAGGCTCGCGGGAAGAGTCTTGGTGAGATAGAAACCGAGCGTGCTCTCGGAAGAGACCACCCCGAGATGGCCATACTCGATAACATTAAAATAGATGAAAGAGAATCGCTCCTTGAATTCCCTGAAACTTAATAAGATGTACGGATTGAGGAGGATGAAAACGAATCCGGAGAGCGCGATCGAGATGATCAGATGCGGGCTCCGGAGGGAGCGCAGAGCTTCGCGGATCGACTGCCACCTGAGACAGTGAGCGAGTATGAGGATGGGGAGAAGGACGGCCCCGGTGTACTTTGTTGCTGCGGCGCATCCGATGCTGACTCCTGCAAGCATATACCATTTCGCCGATGGGGTGGAGTAAAGCCGACAGACAATGACGTAGAGGGAAAGCATCACGAAAAATGTCAGCGGCGTATCGACGTTCACGAGATGAGCCTCTCTGATGTGAAGCGGGTTCATCGCCAGAAGGGCGGATGAGCAGAGCGCAATCGATGGTGTTGTGAGTCGACGCGCGATAAAATAGGTGAGCACAATACTACCGAGGTCGAAAACGACGGATACTCCTCTTGCCAGCAGGAAGAATAACGTGGGATCGCTTTGATACGCGAGTCGATACGCTTCGATGGTCGGGTAGGCTCCCGCAAGATGCCCTATCCCGTAATGAACAAGCTGGACAAAGAACTGAATGTAGAAGCTGAGAGCGGCGTAGTTGAACACGTGGGGATTGAAATCGCACCCCGGGTGCCCCCAGTTCCAAAACTTCCATGCGACACCAAACGGATAAGCCTCTTCATAGACGCGTGGAAGATCCCAATTGAGATGCCAGAGTCTGAGGCAGCATGCAGCGGCGAGAATGAAAGCAAGGAGTACGCGATGTGTTGGAGTGGATGGGACGTCGGGATTGAGCTGCTCGATCGATCGTGGAGCGTCCATAGGATCGGTCATTGCCGCAACAAAAATATCATCAACGTGTGAAATAGTTGATCATCTTCGAAACGAGCTTTGCCACAGTCGCTTCGGGGAAATGCAGTCCGTCCACCGGCGCAAGCTCAACCACGTCGCATCCGACGACCTTTCTCCTCGTTCCCAGTTTTCTGAGAAATCGCATTGTTTCATCCCAGAACATCCCGTTAGGTTCGGGTGTTCCCGTCGCCGGCATGATGGAGGGATCAAGTCCATCCACGTCGAACGTTACGTACACATGCGGGCTGAGTTTCTCGATGGCATGGTCATCCCAATGCTTCAAGAGCTTCGTGTACGATCCGGAACGAATTTCGTGGGCGTACAGCGTGTTGATTTTTTTTTGCTTGATGAATTGTGCCTCTTCAACGCACTGGGCGCGGATACCGATTTGAACGATTCTTTTCGGGTCGATGAATTCACACACGCGCGCCATGACACTCGCGTGGCTGAACTTGGTCCCCTCGTACTCCATGCGCAAATCCGAGTGGGCATCGATCTGAACGACCGAGAGATCGTGATACTTCTCCGCGTGCGCAGCGATTGTCGCCTGCGAAATCGTGTGCTCTCCGCCGAGCGTGATCACAAATTTCCTGTCGGCGATCAGCTTTCGCGTTCTCTCGTAAATCTGTTCGAGAGCCCGTTCGTCGCTCAGCTTCCCGGCAAACCGTAACGGCTCCAGTGTGGCGATGCCGAGTTCTCTGTGCACCTCTCTGCCTGTCTCTTCGTCATAAAATTCCACATAGTGAGACGCTTGCAGGATTGCCGCAGGACCTTTTTTTGTGCCGCGGCCATAACTTACCGTGCGTTCATACGGAACGGGGAGAATAAGAATTTTCGATTTCGCATAGGATGAGTGCTTATCCTCGATACCGAGGAAGTTGGACTTGATCCCCAGGGTCTTGTACATAAGATGGTTCGAAGTTAGGGTGAGCGCTCCGCGCCAGTTTGTGGTTCGGGTTGCTCTTCGGTGAATAGATTAGGAATAAATATAATGCATTACCCTGCGAATTGCAATCGAATCTCTATCTCCAATCCGCAATCCCCCGCGGCTCTTGATTCTCAGCCTTATTTCTTCTAACTTCATTCAGTCTTCTATGCGCCGCTCCGGTCTACATACACTTCTTCTCGTTGGGGTTCTCCTCTGGTGCTTTCTCATTGTTACGCCGCCCCTTTGGTTGTTGTTGAATCCTTCCTCGCCTGAGATCGCTGACTCATTCTATCGTAGTTTCTCAGTCATCTGCCATCAATATGATTCACGATCGCTCCATATCGAGGGGCATAAGTTAGCGGTCTGTGGCAGATGCTCGGCGATTTATTTCGGATTTTTGGCTGGAGTGTTTGCAGTTCGTTTTCTTTCGCGTCCTCTGATTTCGAGAGGTCTCGCCTGGTGGATCCTTGCAGCAACCCCCATGGTCATCGACGTGGCGCTGGATTCAATGGGTTTTTCAGCAAGCACGACCGCGACACGACTGGTTACAGGAGGGATATTCGGAGTTATTGCCGCTTTCATTCTCACCCCACATTTCATTCAAGGTTGCCTGGAGATCATCCATCCTTCAGCTCAAGGAATCGCCTATGGACGCAAAGCCCGATAAGTTTATCCCTGCACTGTATGGTGGAATTATCATGGGGCTTGTATGGTCGACTCCCGTTGTTCAGCTGCTCAATTGCCTGTGCTGTGCCGGAATCATGCTCGGGGGGTTCCTGGCCGTGTTCTTCTACAAAAAAAATTTTACTCCCGATACACCGTCCTACACTTCGGGAGATTGCATGATCGTCGGTTTTATCGCCGGCAACATCGGCGCGGTAGTCGCCTCCCTGTTGGAATTACTGATGAAGCTCATCTTTGGGGCCGTGCCGCCCGAGGAGATCATTGCGTGGTTGCGGCGGATGCACTTTCCCGAGGAGAGCATGCAATTTGTCGAGCAGGTTCTCATGATGCTCACCGGTGTTTTCGGATTTTTCCTGAAGCTGATTGCGAGTTTATTCATAGGTGGAATCTTCGGTTTGGTCGGCGGCCTCATTGCCTATTCCATTTTCAAGCCAAAAGCGACCCAGCTGGTGCCCCCGCAGCACACTCCGCCGCCGCCGGCAGCCTGAACAACATTACAATGGAACATGTCACTCGCTTGTACTGACTCCCCCCGTCCTTCAGGACGAGGTCTCGATCCGCTGAAAGCGAATCGGACACTCCCCCCGCCCCTTAGGGCGAGGTCTCGATCCGATGGGAGCGGATCGGACAATCCCTCCCGCACTCCGTGCGGGATTTCCGCTCCGCTCCAACAATCTCTGCGCCGGAGGCGCATCCTCAGCCGGAGGCTGATGAGCCTCAGGCTCAGCCTCTGGCGGACAATTCTGAATTGGCTGCTCTTCCATCTCGCCGCTTCATTCCTTTCGATTGCCACGCTGGGGGCGCAGGAGAAAGGGGATAAGAATTTTGAGATTATTTCCCACCGGGCGCGGCTGCAACTCTTTCCCCAGTCCCAGACGTTGCAGGCTACCGACACGCTTAAGCTTCGGCTTCTTAACCGCGATGCCGAACATCTCGAGCTTACACTCTTTCGCATCTATACGACGAGTGGGGTGATGCTCAAGGGAAGAAAACAGGAATTCACGCATCGCGGGGACAAGCTCACAATCGGAGACTTGCCCTCCGACTCGCTGTTCGACCTCGTGGTCACTTATTCGGGGAATATTTCAGTAAGGTCGGAGTTTACCGGACTTTCCGCGGAACGGGCCGTGCTCCGTGAAGAAGACGTACTCCCGGGCGGATCGAAAGCATATCGCTTTGTGCGGTTGAGCCTCGTCGTCCCGCGCGACTGGTCGACCATTGCCGTCGGGGAAAAAGTATTGCAGGAAACCTCCGGCGACACAACGACATCGGTGTGGGTTTTCGACCAGGATCTTCCGACCATCGGCTGGATATGCGCAGGCCGATACGCGGAGCAGGCACAGAATGGGGGGGAAGTTCCGATCTCGACGTATCTTTTCCAGGAGGATTCAGCTTCGGCGACAAGTTTACTTCTCCTTGCCGGAGAGGCATTGCATTACTATAGCAAGACATTTTCGCCCTATCGTTTTCCAAAACTTGCCATGGTCGAGGTCGATGATTGGTTTGCGGGGAGGAACGCCCTGGCAGTGGCATCCCCCTCATTCATCATGGTGAAGAAGCTTGCCCTAACGACCAAGGATACGTACAATCAGGCTGATGCGATACTTGCACACGAGATCGCGCACCAGTGGTGGCCTCTCACGGTGTACGTTGAGGAGCACGACGTCGCATTCCTTTCCGAAGGAATGTGTGAATATTCTTCACTCTTGTTCAACGAATCGAAAGGCCTTGTGGGAAGGCGCGATTCCCTTGGCAACCATCCGCTCCTGCATGCCCTGATATCCAAAATCATTGACGGGAAAGACATTCCGCTGCAACAAAAAGTCGACATGCGCACAATCCCGACGCAGTATCTCAAATCGTCGTACGTGCATAACATGCTTCGGCGCCTCCTCGGGGACAGTCTGTTTGTGCGGGTCTACCATGAATACGCGAATCGATATTATCTCAAGAAAGCTTCGCTCGAATCGTATCAGCGCCTTGCCGAGGAACTTTCCGGAAAAGACCTCGGATGGTTTTTCGACCAATGGATCAAGAAACGAGGCGTGCCGCGGATGAAGATCTACAACGTGAAATCGTCGCAGTTGGGAACGAAGTGGGTCACACGCGGTCGCGTAAGGATGGTAGGGTACGACAAATTCACAACGTTCGTCGACGTCGGCGCCCAAACGACCGGCGCCGTCGGCAGGAGCCGGGTGTTTCTCGGCATCGACAGCATGGGGAATTATCACAACGATGTACCCTTCGAGATCGTAACGGATGAAAAACCGGCAAGAGCAATTCTCGATCCCGGGAACGACGTGTTGAAAATTCAAAAATTGCCCGTCAAGCTGAACGACCTGCGCGATCCATCGGCCGGGGTTATGATTATCGGTACGATTGCCAATAAGAAATACCTGATGGAACGTGCGCAGAAGGACTCCGCTGCAATGGACAACTCGGGGTGGTCGTTTACGATCAAGGAGGACTCGAATATTACTCTGCAAGATCTGCAGCGACAGCGTGTTTTCCTCTACGGGAAGGAGGAGGAAAACCGCGTCGTTGCCGACCTTGCCGCGAAATTCCCGATGCACGTCCGGGGCGATTCCGTCACCGCGAAAGGCGAAACACTCTCCGATAGCGCTCTCACGCTTATTCAGATTATCGAAAATCCGTACATCGCCAGTGGGACGATTTGCTGGGTCGCCCCCCTCAGCGATCGTGCAGAGCCGGAGCTGTTGCCGTACGATGCTTCGTGGACACTGGTTCGGGGAAAAGACGAAATTTCATCCGGAGTTTGGGAAGTGAAGGATGAGGATTTGATGGTGGAGATAAAATGAAATGGCATCTCATCTCCGCTTTTCGTATCTTCCTACCGTCAATTCGACCTTTTTGACCGATCTCCCCGCGTCGCCAGAGATCGCATCCATCGTTCTTAATTCATCCATTACAGAAAGTATTATAAGGAGAACAACATGAAACGTTTTCTGCAGATGCTTTTCACAGGACTCGTGCTCGCCGCCATCGCGGTCGCCCACGGGCCGAACGAATCGAAAATTTTTCCCTATCCGATCAACCAATTCTCGCTCGACAACGGATTGAAGATCATCTCGGTGCCGTTCGATAGTCCGGGGATCGTCGCCTATTACACCGTCGTGCGCACGGGCTCGCGCAACGAGATCGAACCGGGCAAGTCTGGGTTTGCCCATTTCTTCGAGCATATGATGTTCCGGGGCACGGAGAAATATCCGAAAGATGAATTCAACAACCTGCTGAAATCCATCGGGGCAGACAATAATGCCTCCACTGATGACGATGTTACCGTCTATCACACCGCCGCAAGCGCCAGCGCGCTCGAAACAATCATGGATATGGAATCCGACCGGTTCATGAATTTGAAGTACACGGAAGAGGATTTCAAAACCGAAGCGGGAGCGATCCTCGGCGAATATAACAAGAGCTCTTCGATGCCGTTTCAGACGATCGAAGAGAAGCTTCGCGAGGTGGCCTATCAGTCGCACACGTACAAGCACACCACGATCGGCTTCCTCAAGGACATCATGGATATGCCGAACCAGTATCAGTACAGCCTGACGTTTTTCGACCGTTGGTACCGTCCGGAGAACTGTGTCGTCGTTGTTGTAGGCGACTTCAAGCAGGAAAATCTTGTAGCACTTGCGAAGAAATATTACAACGGCTGGAAGCGCGGATCGTATGCGTTGAACATACCTGCCGAGCCGCCGCAAACGGAGCCGAAGCATGTCGATGTTCCGTGGAAGGCGAAGACCCTCCCGATCTTTACCGTCGCCTTCCATGGTCCTGCATTCAGCGACAAGGAAATCGATTGTGCGGCGCTTGATGTTCTCTCCCAGGTCGTATTTTCCGAGACATCCGATCTGTATCGAAGTCTCGTCGTGGACAAGCAGCTCGTGGAAGAGCTCGATGGGAATAACGACGATCGCCGTGACCCCTTTCTGTTCCTGATCCTCGCTCGCATCAAGGATGAGAAAAACATAGCCACCGTCCGGGATGCGATCTATGCGGCGCTCGAAGATGCAAAGACGAAACCTGTGTCGGCGGAACGTCTCGAATCGATCAAATCCCACATGAAATACGGCTACGCAATGGGACTTGTCAGCCCGGACCGGATTGCCGGCAGTCTCAGTCATTTTATCCAGCTCACCGGCGACCCGGAGTCAGTCAATCGCGTCCATGCACTCTACGATAAGGTGAAAGCGGAAGATATTATGGGGGTGGCAAAAAAATACTTTACTGAAAACAACCGGACGACGTTACTTCTTACAACCCAGGAGGTGAAACAATGAAGACGTTCATTTCAATATTGACGATCGGTCTGATCTTTTCGGTTGCTGCCTTCGGAAATGACGAAGGAGGGCTGAAATTCACGGAGTTGAGGAGCGAGAATTCTTCGATCATTACGTTCCGCATCATTCTTC
>DASYTP010000228.1:0-2588 GCA_036002145.1 Bacteroidota bacterium
CGCGCGGATCGCGGAGACTTGAATCATGATGAACGCGATAACTGCCAGCGCGGCAGTGACGTTGATATTGCTGGTCGACGTCGCACCGTAGGGAAACATGCCGAGAAGGTTCATCGTCAGAATGAAGAAAAACGTCGTCAGCAGGTACGGAAGGTACTCCAGTCCGACCTTGCCCATGTTGGGGACTGCGATCTCATCGCGTATGAACACGACAATCACTTCAATGAGATTACCAAGACCGCGCGGGACAAGCGCTTTGAGGTTTTTTCGGGCGGCCCCTATCGTCAACAACGCAACGAGCAGCGCGGCAACCCACAAAAACACAACGTGCTTCGTGATGGAAAGATCGAGCGTCAACCCTCCGATCTGAACCGGATCGAAGTGTGGAAGGTGCACGTGACCGACGAAGGGGAGCTCGAGCTCATGCGAATCGTGGGCATGTTCAAAGAGCTCGGTAAAAAGCTTTCCACCGCTCTCCGCTTCATGGACGGCTCCGCCAGCGCTCTTCAAGGTGTCGTGAACGACTTCGGTTTCTTGTGGAGAATGCAAAAACACGTTTATGCACTTTGCTGTTTCTGTTGAACTTTTTTCTGTATATAAGAAATTTCCAGCGTCAAGAAGACGACATACAAAATTCCCATCGACGCGATGAGCGCTGCAATGTGAAACTCAAGCACTTTGATCAGGACGACCAGGATTCCCGCCATGACGAACATCCGGATCCCCATGCCGCCGAGGACATACTTGAAGAACGTCGCCATCGACCTGCCGTACGAGAATTCGATCGCCGCATAACCGAGGAGGACATTGACCGTCGTCAGCAGGGCGCCCATCATTGCAGCCTTCATTATCTCGCTGTCGCCATAACGCAGGAGCGGATAAGCGCCGAGAGCCGCGACGGTCAGGAGAGAAAGAAGAATCTGTCTTGGAAACGACCAGTCAATTTTCATCGGGTTCCCGTGTCTCCCGGCTCTTCGTATTTTCCTCGCCACCGGCTTCCATCGCCGTTCTTATGAACCTGTACAGTCCACCACCTACGCCGATGAGCGCCCCGATCAACATCAGCCACGGCTCGGTGCCAAGCTTGCCATCGAGCCACCTGCCAACGAAGAAAAAGAACGCGACAGCTGCTGCAAGTTGCATTCCTGAACCAAACAGGGGTCCCACTACACGAGTGGCTGCGGAAGAACTCTCCGATCCCCGGCCAGCCTTCTTTTTCCCGGGGTCGGTCAAGGGAACTACCGATCTTCTGCCTTGCGGGCCGGGCCGCCCTCGGCCTGGCGGGTTTCAGGCTTCAGCTCGACAACGTTCGGCGCTGCGATTTTTTCCGACATCATACACTTCCCGTCGAATGTTGCACCCTCATCGATCACAAGTTTCGCGGCGCGGATATCGCCCCGCACCATTGCCTTCGCTTCGAGCACCAGTTTTTCCTGGGCAACAACAATTCCCTTGATTTTCCCGCCGACATTCACATTCTTAGCAGAGACGTTCCCTTCGACCTCACCCGTTCCGCCGACGGAAATATTCTGCGCCGCCGTTACCTCGCCGATGATTTTTCCATCGATGCGGATACTCGCCGGAGTCCGTAGCTTGCCTTCGAAGACCGTCCCTGCCGCGACGAGATTCAGATCGCTCGTTCCTGGTGTTGGTTCTATTTTCACGATGAGTGTCTCCTTTATTGTGGCTTCAATAAGTAGTTAGCGGGATCGTACGGGATTCCGTCTTTCCAAACTTCAAAATGGAGATGCGGTCCGGAACTGGTCTTCCCTGTGTTGCCGAGCAGCGCGATCACTTCACCGCGTTTCACCGGGTTGCCTGTGTTCTTCATCAAGCCTTCGGTGTGTTTATACACCGTAATATACCCAAGTTCATGAGCGATCATCATCATGAGGCCGTCATCATATGTCCATCCGGCGAACACCACATTTCCATCCGCAGCCGCCAGGATGGGTGTTGAGACGCTGTTCACCATATCTATTCCGTAATGATACCGAACGGCATCATAACCGCGGCTGAGGTAGCCGTCAACGGGCATCGTCAGGGGTAACTCTCGCAGTAGAATCCTGTCGTACTCTCGTCGCTCACGATCCTGCGAAGATTTGCCCTGCGAATCCCCTAAAGAGCCGGAGTTGCTGGGTGCGGATCTATCCGTCACCAGCTTTTCCCCGGCGTGAGTCGCGGAGAGCGCCGCTTTGCTTTCGGAAGATGCCGGGATCAAGCTGCTGTCGCGAAGAGGAGTCTGTTCCCCCATCGCCTGCCGCAAGCGGAGGTTGTAGTCTCTCAGAACCTCCATCTCGTGCAGAAGGATGGAAACCTGCTCCTGAATGGCAGCGATCTGTTTTCCGTATCGCTCCTCCACAACAGGATCTGAGACTGGGAGGAGCCTGTGGGCAGGAGTGAAGGTCAACAAGACTGCAGTCAATACAACAATACCAAAGAACACGACGGAGAGATACACA
Source organism: Bacteroidota bacterium (assembly GCA_036002145.1). Classification (GTDB taxonomy): domain Bacteria; phylum Bacteroidota; class Ignavibacteria; order UBA10030; family SZUA-254; genus DASYTP01. Next base: position 2,463 of record DASYTP010000228.1, read on the forward strand.
ACCAGGTTCCACTTACCCACCGAAAATGTTCGTTTCTTTTGAGTGTCGTGCGTCGAAAAGACAACGAACGTAAAACGGCTTTTTTCCTTCTGTTCATCAATATTTTCCGCGGACATTGGTTGTAAT